>CAYOKC010000028.1:15239-34683 GCA_964404415.1 uncultured Leptolinea sp.
CCCCAACTGCCAACGCCCGCCATGAATATGCAGTTGGCGGTTGAAGCGGATCGTATTGAATTTCCAGCCAGGCTAACGCAGAAAACGCTCCCTGCCTCACTTTTTCCATCGCGTGCCAGGGTAATTCCAATCCCTGAAGAGATGCCTGCCATTCATTACCGGCTTTTTTTATAGCTTCATGAAACGAGAATTCAGATAGTTTCCCCTGCGTGCAATGCCTGACAAGGCAATTAGCCCACATTCCTGAAAAACTGGTCTGTGTCGCCCCGTCGGCCACAGCAAAGGAGGCCCGATCCGATTTTCCATTTACACAGCCAAATGTTTCTGCCGGAAAAATGGCATCTTCATTTTCAGAAGGCGCATTTCCGGCTTTGGAAATGGAATGGGAGAACCAGGTGATCGGTTCCAAAACGTACGCTAAACCAGGTTGGCCGGCCTGGTGCCGATTTCCAACCCCTGAACAATTCCGGCGATATCGGCATTATAGACAATACTGTGCGCATCAGGTTCTATCTCCAACCCGAGCAAGTCTTCCGCGGCCCGTCGCAGGTTTTCCGGGAGCGGGCTTGACATGGTAAACATCGACCTCGAAGAGAAATCCGGCATTTGGTCAACGCTGGACGGATAAAGAACCGGCCTGTCAAAAGGATTGGAAGAAGTATGCAAGGTGATCAATAGCACATTACCGTCATTGGTCGAAAGTGACCGCAAGGCTTCCGCGGCGTCTGCCACCTTGCCATCATTTGATTGTCCATCTGTCAGGTTGATCACTGTAGGCGGATAGGAATCGGGATGTTCTTCCACCCAACGGGAAAGAATCGAATAAGCTTCTTCAAAAACCTGACGCATCGGTGTATGCCCACGGGCAAACGGTTCAACCCAAACGGGGAATTTCACATTCACTTCGATGAATCCACCTGCGCCATCAGGTTCTTTTCTAACCCGGTCTTCGATCCGCAAAGGATTATTATAGACTTCATCAACCCACGCGAGGTGTGTTTCTTCATCCGCGCACGAAAGGATGGATCGGATCTCCGAACCATATCCGATAACTCCTACCTGATAGTACTGGCGAATATCCAGATCTTTTGAGGCAGATACAACCAGACTCTGCAAAACCCTGTTCAATGCCTCCGCGACAAATTCAGACTTTTTCGGGTTTCCTGGAGTTCCCATAATCGGCTCATTCATGGACGTAGAATGGTCCACGAGAAATAGGAAACAGGTCGGATTGGCGCGACTGATCTCAGCCTGATATGTCATGATATTCTCCAGTACAAATAATTATCGTTCCCTGCTTTTCATTAAATATAACACCCGCTGACTTCCTTCAACCGGCTTTTTGTTTACAATTTCGAAAGATTTCGAGAAAGCTTCTTCAAATCCGTCTATCGAATAGCGGGGAAAAATATCTTTGCGGGTTGAAAGCAGTATTTGAACCTGCGAATCTTCTTTTGGAACAAATTCAATCACCAGGTTCTTCCCGAGGGTACGGAGGTAATCCGCGAAATTCTCCAGCGGCACATTATTGGAAATGCAAATATGATGTATTAATGCGAGAGCCATCACTACATCCGCGGGTCCACGGTTGGCTAGCGAATCCCGTTCTTTATTCGCCCAACCAATACCTCCACTCGGATTTGTCAGATCCAATACCAGAGGAAGGATATCTGTTTCTTTGCCAGCTTTGACCTGACGATAATTTTTCTCCACAGCGGCCGGGTCAATATCAAATGAGACTACCGGACCATACTCTGAAACCGGGCGGCTGAACTCACCTGTATTTGCGCCCAGATCCCATATTGTTCCGCCGCCGGCTTGCTGGATAAATTCTTTCACCAGGCTTTTCTTTTTTTCAAAAGCCTCTGATGAATAGTTAGTGATATTGTAATAATCTGCCCATTCCGTCCCCTGAGGCTTCCACTCCAAACCCTTTATAGTTGACATCAGATTATCTATCAGGCCAAGCAAACCTGTCCTGGAAACCCGGGATTCTCCGGTATTTTTTCCCTGCGATTCAGAATATTTTTTCTGAGCGCCAGCATGAAGATGAATATGAGTGGCCAATCCCAGGTTTAACCGGGTCGACCACGGTAACAATCTGGAAGTCATATCCAAAGGTATTCCGTCAATGTAAACCCGCATAAGCTGATTTAGGCGGATATCCACTTTTGACATCAACGCCAGCGGCGCGAGAAAATGTTGGCAGAACTGACGGTACGCGTCCCATGGTTTCCCGTCTTCATAGTCATCGAATGACAACGTGTCGATCAGAACCGGTTTCCCTTTATAGAATTGGATGTTGTACGCGCTGGCATCCTTTAACGTCATCCCCTTCTCGATGGCGAGGTTTTGAATCTTTAACGTCAACAGGGCCGCGTCCTTTAATTGGCTGAAACTCCACTCATAAGGATACGAAATAAATCCGATTCGTTCCGGCCGAATGATCCTATACGCCGTCTCTTTTTGTGCCGGTTCCACATTATCAACATCAGTATGTGGTATCAACCAACCTTTCTTTACCAACGCGGCATACAAGCCGCTTGAGTTGATTTTTTCATAAACAGATTGGTATTCCTTGTTGATCTGGCGGTATAAGATATCATCTTTGACAAAAAGGAATCCGCTGGGATCACGAAAGGATGAGGAAATAGGAGCCGGTGTTTTGTTCATGGAGATTTACGCGTTGCTCTTTTCTTTAACGAAGTAGATAAATGGCAGGCTGATAAACGTGATCAACATTTTTATAATGACATTGGCCCAGAAAATTCCCCACACAGACTCGATTGGCATGGTTCCATAGAAAGCCATGAATGAAAATGTCAGGGAATCCAGAGGAACAGATATTGAATTACTGACCAAAACCCGCATCCACTGGTAACGCCGGGTTATTTTGTCAACCCATACCCGGTAGACTTCAGTGTCAACCAGTTCAGCCACCAACTGGGAAAGTACACTGGCAATTGTGATCCGCCATACAGGTGACAAAACTTTTCCCCAAACATCACTGGATCCTGCGGCAGTATCCGGCTGCAGAGTTGACACAAACCAGAAGAACAATGACATGAAGAGGTTGATCGCCACGGCTGTGATGATCAAAGCCCGCACACCCTTCAGTCCGAGGACTTTGTGTGCCAGGTCACGCAGGGTAAATGTGATCGGGTATATGAAAGTGCCGGCATCAAATGAGAGGCCGGCAAATAAGACGATCTGTAAACTGGCTATGTTGGATAGTAACTGGGCAGAGACGTATACAGCACAAACAATAATTGTTGATATCAAACTACATTCCTCGTTTCCTACAAAATTACACCACTTTTTCGCGCATCCGTGAACTCAAATAATCCATTGACGCAACAACAATAGCAATGGCAATCATTTGTGCTGATGCTGCCCGATAGTTTAACAGATTAATGTTCTGTATGAGAAGGAAACCAATACCTCCGCCGCCGGCAAAGCCAATGATGGTCGACATACGCACATTGATATCCCAGCGGTACATGGTAAATGAAATATACGGTGGAATTATCTGCGGAATTACCGCGTAAACCACGGTTTGCATCCAGTTGGCACCCGTTGCTTTTATGGCTTCAACCGGGCCTGAAAGGATACTCTCTACCTGCTCGGAATACAGCTTTGCCAGGGCAGCGATCGTATGCAACGAAAGAGCAAGCACACCGGCAAACGGGCCAATACCCACCCAGACAACAAAAACAATCACCATGATAAGTGATTCAATGGACCTCAGGGCATTCAGAATAGTCCGGGTCACATAATAGATCACCAGACCTACCGGCAATAGATCTTTCTTGCTGTATCGTATACCGATCAACAACCCGCCTAACGCTCCCACGATACCCGGGATGACTGCCCAGTAAAGGGGATTCTCGATTTGATAGATCCAATTAATTCCGGCTCCACAAATCACAAAAATGACCGCCCCTGCGACCATAGCCAGAAAAATACCGACCAGGCGCGCCTGTCCATGCGAGAGACTCTTATGGAGCTTTATGCCCATTCGCCCCGCGTAGCTGCTTAAAACACCAGCAGCGATCAACGCGGCGGTGATCGTAATTAACATCCGCAGGATCTGGCCAATATTCTTCAGGAACAACCCTAAAAATCCGAACCCTCCTAATGCTCCTTCAAGGAAGTTTCCAGATTTATCCATCAACCCGGCAAGCACAGAAATGGAAATCAACGAAACAAGCAATAACCCGGTAATTGCCGTCATGCGCAATACTCTGGTCTTTAATTCAGGTTTGACCAATTCTTCTTCAGGCAATGCCCATCTGATGATCTTTAACCCAATCCATGGGACAACAATGATCAATGGAATTGCAACCCACAGATACCCGGTGATCACATCACCCAGAGAGCTCATCCAATCTGCTACATATTGACCTATGATAAAACCTACCGGAATGGCAATGATCTGAGCCGATAATCCGATCAGATTGGAAACAATTTCTTTCATTAAATTTCGAGCGGCAAAAAAGCTGATCGGGATCGAAAGTAGTGTGCCAATCGTGGTTGCCAGCAGGGCGAGAAAAATAGTTTCAATGATCTTATCCCAGGTGTCATACGCCGTCTGAGTAAGATGAGGCATTCCAACAGGCCTACGCAATATCGCTTCGATCTTTTGTTCCTTGGTATTGGGTCTGTTAGGCAACTTCGCGGTTGTTTTAAAATAACCGTTAGAATCCGTTTCAACTTTCGATAATTCGAGGGTTACATTACTGGGTGGAATAAAATTCACTGGTCCTGAAGTATCCGGTGGAAAATTAAAGCCTTCCAATGTGACCTCCTGCCCCGGTTTAGCACAGGCTGGGTCCATTACAAGGTATGGCTTTGTTTTGTCAATAGTAACTGTTCCTGAAGTTGCGCTTTCGCAGGGAATAGTTACAGGCATATTAATTTTCAGTTCTTCTTTGTTGTATTCAAGGAAATCCGGTTTTGCCAGGGCGCGGATAATACGCAATAACTGTTCCTGACGGCGCGGAGATTTTGTCTCTTCAAGGTTGACTTTGGTTACCTGGAACCCGTACGCGTAAATAATCACGCCGATAATGATCGACACGGCCAGTCCCAATGAACGTTTTATCGATGCTTTCGATTCGTTTTGAGTCTTCATTTAGCCCACCCGTTCCGCGTCTTTTCCATAAATTTCTTTAAATTTGGCATCGTCAATTTCTGACGGCAAACCATCAAACACCATTTGACCATTATTTAGTGCTATCACCCTGTCTGAATACCGGTGAACCAGATCCAGGAAGTGTAAACTGCAAAGAACAGTAACGCCATCTTTCTTGTTAATTTCTTCAAGGTATTGCATAATACTATGCGCAAGAACCGGATCAAGTGAGGCAACCGGTTCATCCGCGAGGATCATTTCAGGATCCTGCATCAGCGCGCGTGCCACTCCCACCCGTTGTTGTTGTCCACCGGACAGCTCATCTGCCCGATATCCGGCTTTGTCCGCGATCCCTACTCTTTCGAGTTGTTTGATAGCGGATTTTATATCTTCATCTGAGAACCGGTTGATCAAACTCCATGCCGGATTGGCATACCCGAGTCTGCCGGCCAGAACATTGGTTAATACACTCGATCGACTGACCAGATTAAAATGCTGAAATACCATGCCAATCTTCCGGCGGATCAATCGCAATTCTTCATCCGTAGCGCCGGTAACGGGCATATCATTGAAAACTACTGATCCCGCGGTGGGATCAACCAGACGGTTTATGCACCTCAACAACGTTGACTTACCGGACCCGCTCAGTCCAATAATCGCCAGGAATTCTCCCTTGCGCACATTGAACGATACGTCGGTCAAAGCCTGAACGCCCCCTTCATAGACTTTTGTCAGATTTTTAATTTCCAACTGAATTTGTTGATCAGAGTGTGTCATAAGTCCGTCCACCTGCTAGATATGTTGATTTGACTATTCTAATTCACCCAATTCATGCTAATAAAAAAAACCGGAGTTCACAGATCACGTGAACCCCGGTTCATTGGATGAATTACTACTCGCCGAGGCTTTCCAGGGTAATCCCTGCTGCCTCTACCATCTGGCGAACGAAGTCAAATTCTTCGTCAGTGGTTTCCGTGATACCGTCCCAGGCATAGAAGTCTTGCTTGCCGATTGATTCTTTCCAATCTTCTGTCTTGGCGAATTCAACCAGGGCTTTTGAGATCTTCTCACGTACATCAACCGGGAATTTCGGGCCGAAGGACATGGTGTCATTCGGGATGGAAGGAGAAACGGACAAAATCTTTACCTTCTCGATCACATCCGGCGCCTCTTCACGTATATTGGCGCGGGCATCATTGACTTTATAACCGCCGCAGGTCAGTTTCTTTTTATCTTCAGAAACTTTGCATTCTTTAATCAGGTCGGCCGGGATATCAGGATCAGCGCCTTCTTTCCACTTTTCCACACCTTCCGGTACGGAAGCGGGAGTAAAGAATACAGTGGCGAAATCAACTTCACCATTGTAGACAGCTTTTACAGATTGAGGGTGTCCGCCGGTGGCAACTTTTTCACCAGGCTCGACACCGGCTTCTTTGAACATAGCCAGGGGAACAAGGTATCCTGAGGTTGAACCAACATCACCGTAACCCCACTTCTTTCCAGCGAGGTCTTTGATGGTCTTGAAGTTGCTGTCGCGCTTCACAATGATTTCTGCCCAGTAGACAGAAGAACCGTAGCGGACGGCTTTGAAGGCGGCATCCACACCGCAGAGTTTATTGGCCAGAACATAACCCAGACCTGGGATGAAGCCGATGGTGTCCGTCGGGGACGCGCACATCTCTTCAATGGTGGCCGCGTAAGACGTAGGCACGGATACTTCGAATTTATAGCCAGTGGCTTTTTCCAACGCATCCGCCATGATCTTTCCGCCAGAAACGATTACATTGGCATCCGTTGATGGAACAAAGAGAACCTTGATGGGATGGTCTTTGGTCCCGATGGCTGCCGGCGCCGGTGTGGCAGCTGCTTCAGGTTTGGCTCCAACAGGTGTGGCAGCCAGTAAAACCGAAGCAACTGTCAACAAAGCGACTAAAACATACAGCATCCTACTCTTCTTAATCATGTGCCCTCCTCAACAGCAATATAGGTTGGATTAATCATAGTATTTTTTTTTATCTAGGGCAAGCTGACAATGCTCCTGATATCTAATCGATAAATAAATTTCACCTGTTCGGGTAATGCCTTTGCGTACCGGATTCAAATTGACACGTATACCGCCGGGCGGTAGAATCAAATCAGGAGATTACAATGCCTATATATGAATATGAATGTACAGATTGCCGGCTGACTTTTGAAGTCCGCCGATGTTTTTCTGACGCGGATAATCCCGTTTCCTGCTCCCGATGTGAAAGCCAGAATACTCACCGAATGCTTTCAAAATTTTATTCAAAATCGTCAGGAGGGTCGTCTTCCATATCAACCAGCCATAGTGGTTGTGGAGGATGCAGCGGCGGTTCCTGTGGTTCCTGTCACCATTAAATCTATTTCAACTATAAGGAGAACGGTATGAAGAAAGATTTCCTCTCAATCGCGGATTATTCACCGGAAGCGCTACAGGGTATCCTGGATCTGGCTTTAGAATTAAAAAAAGAACGTCAGGAAAAAGGGGAAAATAAACCCATCCTGAAAAATAAAGTATTGGGAATGGTCTTTCAGAAACCCAGCCTTCGTACCCGCGTAAGTTTTGACATGGCTATGCGCCACCTGGGCGGTGACGCCTTATATTTATCTCCCAACGAAATTGGACTCGGTCAGCGTGAATCTATCGCGGATGTTGCCCGTGTCCTTGCCGGCTATGTGGATGTTGTTATGGCACGCGTTTTTGCCCATCAGCATGTGCTTGACCTGGCAAAATGGTCTGATGTTCCCGTGATCAACGGTCTGAGTGATTATGATCACCCCTGCCAGGGCATGGCAGATGCGCTGACCATTGTCGAAAAATACGGCAAGCTGAAAGGCTTGAACGTTACTTTTGTGGGTGACGGCAACAATGTGGCTGTTTCCCTTATGCACATCTGCACCAAACTGGGCGCCCACTTTACCCTGGCAGCCCCCGAAGGGTATGACCTCCCTGAAAAAGCCCTTACTGAAAGCAAGGAATTCGCGTCAAAATCCGGCTCTACCATCCGCACCATTCGTAACCCGCATGAAGCCGTGAAAAATGCTGACGTGATCTACACCGATACCTGGACAAGTATGGGACAGGAAGAAGAAACGGAAAAACGCAAGAAAGTCTTCCCGCCCTACCAGGTGAATGACCAGCTTGTTTCTGAAGCCTCGAAAGATGTCATCGTGATGCACTGCCTGCCGGCCCACCGCAATCAAGAGATCACCGATGCTGTGGCAGATGGTCCGCATTCTGTGCTGTTCCCTCAAGCACATAACCGTATGCACGCTCAAAAAGCCATTTTGGTTAGCCTCTTCCGATAGAGATGACTATGAAAAGCCAGGAATACATCGAACTCGAAGAAAAGATTGGCGCACATAATTACCACCCTCTTGATGTTGTACTCACCCGCGGGGAGGGTGTTTGGGTATACGATGTAGATGGTAATAAGTTTCTGGATTGCCTGAGCTCTTATTCCGCATTGAATCAGGGCCATGTCCATCCGCGTATTCTTAAAGCATTAATTGAACAGGCAGGCAAGCTGACACTCACGTCCCGTGCGTTCCGGAGTGATCAGCTTGCCCTTTTCTATAAAGAGATCACAGAATTGACCGGCTACGACATGGTCCTCCCCATGAACAGTGGAGCGGAAGCTGTTGAGACTGCATTGAAAGTAGCCCGTAAATGGGGATATGTGTCAAAGAAAGTACCCCGCAATAAAGCCGAGATCATCGTAGCTGAAGGCAACTTCCACGGCCGCACAATTTCGATCATATCCTTCTCCTCTGAACCGACCTACAAAGACGATTTTGGGCCGCACACTCCCGGTTTTGTTTCAGTTCCCTTCGGTGACGCATCTGCCATTGAAAAAGCCATAACTCCGAACACAGTTGGCGTTATGCTGGAGCCTATTCAGGGCGAATCAGGTGTCAACATTCCACCGGACGGCTATTTGAAAAAAGTTCGTGAAATCTGCACCAAAACCAACACGCTCTTCATGGCCGATGAAATTCAGACAGGCTTGGGAAGAACCGGAAAGCTCTTTGCCACGATGTACGATGATGTTCGCCCGGATATCGTCATTCTGGGTAAGGCACTGGGTGGAGGTTTCTACCCGGTCTCAGCCGTCCTCGCAGATGAATTCATCCTTGGATTGATCAAGCCAGGTGACCATGGTTCCACATTCGGTGGAAATCCACTGGCGGCGGCTGTCGCGCGCGAATCTCTCAAGGTACTGGTCGAAGAAAAGTTGACCGAGAACGCGGCGATTCAGGGTGAATACTTCCTTGAACAACTCTCTGAGATCAACAGTCCCAAAATCAAAGAAGTACGCGGTCGAGGTCTGCTGATTGGAGTGGAAGTCACGAAAGAAGCAGGAAACGCCCGTAAGTTTTGCGAAGCCCTGATGAAGGAAGGAATTTTGGCCAAGGAGACACATCAGCAGATCATCCGGTTTGCTCCTCCATTGACAATTGACCGTCCTACAATCGATTGGGCATTGGATAAGATCAGAAAAGTCTTGTTGGAAGTTTAACCAGGATAAACCTATGGACTGGAAAACCGAGTACGCGGGAAAAATAGTCTCGGCTGATGCCGCAGTGCGTCTGGTTAAATCCGGTCAGCGTGTATTTCTCACGGGGAATTGTTCAGTTCCCCGTGAGCTTTTATCCGCGCTGATCCGGCGTGCCCCGGAATTGACGGATGTCGAAATCTGCCAGGCGCTGACGATCATCGGCTCTGAATATGTAGAACCGGAAATGGCCGGTCACTTGCGCATCAATTCCCTGTTTGCCAGTACCAATGTCCGCAAAGCTATCCACGAAGGCCGCGCGGACTTTACCCCGGTACACCTTTCAGAATTTCCCCTTCTTTTCATGAAAGGGTACCTGAAACCAGATGTGGCATTTGTCCACCTGTCATCTCCGGATGAGAACGGGTATTGTACCTATGGTGTGGAAAGCGGACTGACCAAAGGGCCGGCAGAATCGGCTGGCATCATTATCGCTGAGATCAATGAACAGATGCCGCATATGTGCGGTGACACACTGGTCCATATCAATGATCTGACTGCCATTGTTCCGGTTAATTATCCTCTGGCTGAAATTCCCATGCCAGATCTTGACGCTGACCCTGTGATGGAAAAAATCGGTCAACATATCGCTGAACGGATTTTGGATGGATCCACCCTCCAACTTGGAATTGGTGATATCCCGAACGCGGTGCTTAAGTATCTACGGCATAGAAAAGATCTGGGCATTCACTCAGAGCTTATCTCCGATGGCATTATTGATCTGGTGGAAAATGGCGTAATAAATAACGCCCGAAAAACCCTGCATAAAGGCAAAATAACCACCGGATTTTTACTTGGCAGCCGGACTCTTCACCGCTGGTGTGACCGCAATATGCTGGTTGAAATCCAGCGCACCGAATACGTCAATCACCCGATGACTATCGCGAAGAACTACCGGATGGTCGCCATAAATTCTGCCATCGAAGTTGACCTGACCGGCCAGGTCTGTTCCGATTCTATCGGGCATAAAATCTATTCCGGAACCGGCGGGCAATGCGACTTCATTTATGGTTCATCCCTGGCGGAAGAAGGAATGCCGATCATTGCCCTGCCCAGCACGTCAATAGGATCCAATGGAATCGTGCATAATAAGATCGTACCCATGCTAAAACCAGGAGCGGGTGTGGTGACTACCCGCAACCATGTTCACCATGTGGCAACAGAATATGGTATGGTAGACCTGTATGGAAAATCGTTCCGTCAAAGGGCAAAAGCGTTGATCTCAATCGCCCATCCCGATTTCAGGGATGAACTCACATTTGAGGCAAAGAAACTTAATTACATTGAATAAAACTATGATGAATACTCGTAAAGCAAAAATTGTAGCAACTGTTGGCCCGGCCAGTGAATCTGAAGAAAAACTTCGGGAAGTCTTACTGGCCGGAGTTGATGTTGTCCGGTTGAATTTTTCCCATGGCTCCCATGAAGAACATCGCCGGCGAATTGAATTGATCCGAAAGCTAGCGGGCGAATTCAAAAAAGCTGTCTCAATTCTTCAAGACCTTCAGGGCCCCAAGATGCGTGTGGGAAATCTTCCAAAGGAAGGCATCAACCTGGTTGAAGGTGAAGTCGTCTTACTTACGGCGACCTCTATGAACCCGCCTTCCGGTGTGAATCATGTGATACCGATGGAAGTTCCGGAACTTGCACGGTCTGTACGCGAAGGTAACCGCGTTTTACTGGATGACGGCCGGCTGGAATTGCAGGTGGTTTCATCCTCTGAAGATGCGGTTAAGGCGACTGTCAAACTGGGCGGCAAGTTGACCTCACACAAAGGTGTCAACCTTCCGGGAGCAAAGATCCTGATCCCTGGATTTACGGAGAAGGATAAAGAAGACCTTGCTTTCGGGTTGGAACAGGAAGTTGACTATGTTGCCATATCTTTCGTCCGTTCCGCGGATGACATCAACGTGGTGCGTAAAGCCATTTCTGAACTGAAACCGGAACGGTCTGACACCCGGCTGATCGCCAAATTGGAACGCCCGGAAGCTATTGCTGACCTCGACGCGATTCTGGATGTGGCGGATGGTGTAATGGTTGCGCGCGGCGATCTTGGGGTAGAAACGTCACCCCAAACTGTTCCGATCATGCAAAAACTGATCATTGAAGCCGCCAACAAGAAATCCCGGCAGGTAATCACGGCAACCCAGATGCTGGAATCAATGATCTCAAATCCCCGGCCCACCCGTGCGGAGGCATCTGACGTAGCCAATGCTGTTTTCGACGGATCTGACGCGGTTATGCTATCCGGCGAAACTGCCAGTGGACAGTACCCTGTTGAAGCCGTTCGTATGATGGACGCGATCATTCAGGAAGCGGAAGCGCATGATCTGGAATGGGGACATTGCCACCCTACTCCCGATCCCATCAGCATGCATGACGATTCCTATTCTCTCGCCAGAGCCGCCAAGGAACTGGCGCAGGATACGGATGTATCGTGTATCGCGGTGTTCACCCGCGGAGGTCATACCGCCCGGGTAATGTCTAAAACACGGCCGCATGTTCCCGTGTTGGCTTTTACGCCCGATAAACGGACATATCAGCGGCTTGGCCTGTACTGGGGGATCACACCGTTCCTTGTTCCTTTCGCGTCAACTGTGGAGCAAATGATACAGACTGTTGAATCAGAAATTTTCGAATCCAATCTTATGAAAGCCGGCCAACAGGTTGTGCTGGTTTCCGGATTCCCGGTTGGAGAAAAACGGCCGCCCAACTTTGTTCTGTTGCACACGTTGGGAGAAGGTCAACACAAATAATCTAACGAAAAGAAGTCCCGCCGAAAAATGACGGGACTTCTTCTTATTCCTATCTGAATTGATCGTTCAGTTTATTCAATGATTCCCGCGGAGGTCTCAGGTCTACTTGTTGCAGGCGGTTCAGAGGCTTATCCACCAGGTTGTAAAGGTCATACATGGACGGCTGATCGGGGTCCACATAAATCAGTCCGGTCACCAGCCAGTCGTTTAGATAGGCCTCTTCCAGCATGTGCATGGCATCCCATCGATTGGTGGGATCATATTCACGATCCAGTTTCTTAAGAACCACCATTGAGCCGTCATGTAATTCGATCTCACGCACGGTATTCTCTTCAAAATCCTCCACCATGATCTCGTCCCTTGGAGGGACGAATGAAAGCTCATGCAGGTGGGATTCATGTTCTTTTCCCCAGCTATAGGAGTGCAAAGCGGTATCAAGATTATAGAATGTGACACACGGGCTGATGATATCTAGAACACTGATCCCGCGGTGACTCAACGCCGCCTTGATCAGGTCTTTGACCTGTTTGGGATCTCCGGCGAATGAGCGAGCCACAAAGGAAGCATTGGAAATTAACGCTTCCATACATATATCAACCGGTAGATACCGACTTGTGCCCTGCTTTTTCAGGGTTTTTCCCCGCTCTGCAGTGGCTGAAAATTGGCCTTTTGTTAGCCCGTACACGCCGTTGTTTTCAACGATATATGTCATTGGAATATTCCGGCGTACCAGGTGTTTGAACTGCCCCATGCCGATACTTGCTGTGTCACCGTCACCGCTGACGCCAATGATCCGCATAGTGGTATCGCCGAAACCGGCGCCTTGAGCCAGTGAAGGCATTCTGCCATGCAATCCGTTGAAACCGAAGGAATGCCCAAGAAAATATGTGGGGCTTTTACTGGAACAGCCAATTCCAGAAAACTTCATGGTTTTTTCCGGCCGGATATTTAACTCATAACAGGCCGCGATGATCTGATTTGCCACGGAATTATGCCCGCATCCCTGGCAAAGAGTACTGACGGCTCCCTTGTAATCTGCACGGGTAAGGCCGATTGAATTTGTGTGCTGCGGGTTAGTTGATGGGGCATCCGTCATGATCGTTTCTCCCAATTCGAACGGATAGATTCGTTGATCCATCGCGCGGTAAGTGGTAAACCATCCGAGTGGCAGATCTTTACGAACCTGTCAGCGAATTCAGGATATGTGATCTGCAATAACTGGCACATCTGACCGTCCCGATTTATTTCTACAACGTAAATAATTTCGTGGTCTTTAATAAAGTTTGTTATTTCATCAGTAAACGGAACCGCCCGGATGCGGCAGTAGTCAGATTTCAGATTATCTTTACTTAATTGGTCACGCGCCTCGAGAATCGCCTGATCAGTTGAACCGTAACCAATAATCCCCATACAAGAATCCGCAACTGTTTGTAGAACGGGCAATGGAAGGATTTTTTTCGCGGTTTCAAACTTTTTTGCCAGCCTGTCGAGGTTTTTTACCCAGGTCTCGCTATCTTCAGAGTATTTCGCGAATTCATCGTGACCTGTCCCGCGGGCGAAATAAGCGCCTCTTGGATGAGTATTACCCGGAACCGTCCGGTACGGAATACCATCGCCATCCAAATCCAGGTAACGCCCCCACGCACCATCGTGCTCTTTGAGGATTTTTTCCAGATCGTCCTCCCAGAGTATCTTTCCCCGATCCATCGGGTTTTCGGGATAGACAAATTCTTTGGTCAACCACTCGTTCATTCCAAGATCGAGATCGGAGAGAATTACCACAGGAGTCTGGATTCGTTCCGCGATGTCAAATGCTTTCCAGCCAAATTCGAAACATTCTGTCACCGTACCCGGGATCAGAATGATCATGTTTTTATCGCCGTGACTTATGAAATAGGATTGGGTTAAATCACCCTGGGCAGTGCGGGTTGGCAGCCCGGTGGAAGGTCCAACGCGCTGCACATCCCATATGACGACCGGTACTTCTGTGTAATAGGCCAAACCGAGGTATTCTGACATCAACGAAAGCCCGGGACCCGATGTGGAGGTCATAGACCGGAGTCCGGCATAACCGGCGCCAATAGCCATGCCAATGGCAGATAATTCATCTTCCGCCTGAACAACTACGAAGGTATCTTTGCCAGTGGCAGGGTCCCTTCGCAACTGCGGAAGGTATTCATTCAACGATTCAGAAACGCTCGTGGCCGGTGTGATCGGATACCAGGCATTCAACTGTACACCACCGTAGATGGCGCCCAACGCGGCTGCGGTATTTCCATCCACCATAATATGGCCTTCCATGGGAGGAAGTGACTTAAGTTGGTACGCGTCAGTTTTGGTAAGGTTTTGTTCAGCCCATTTAGCCGCGGATTCCACAACCTGCCAGTTTACCTGTACCGCTTTTTCTTTGCCTTTGAAATGGTAATCAATGGCGTCATAAACTTTTTCCAGATCCAATCCCAGCATCTGACCAGCCACCCCAACATAGACCATATTGGCTATGTAATCCCTGACAGTTGGATTGACATCGACCTGATGAACAATTTCCTTTATCGCCATGGGATATATGTTGATATCGGGGCGTTCGATTGGAAGGTGAATGGAATCCGCGTAGAAAAGAATTCCACCCGAACAAACACACTCAATCTCTTTTCGAATCGTCACAGGATTCATGGCGATCACAATATCGTCCTTCTCTTGCCGCGCGAGGTAGCCGTCTTGATTGATACGTATTGTGAACCAGGTGGGCTGGCCCTGAATATTAGAGGGAAAAATGTTTTTCCCCGATACGGGTATGCCCATCCTGAAAAGCGCGCGTAAAAATGTGTTATTCGCTGTGGCGCTTCCTGATCCATTGACTGTGCTGACTGTCAGATTGAAATTATTGATAATAGAGTCCATGGCTTTTTTCCAGGTTACTCAAAATGGTTTTTAACAACGGTTTTTTCCGTCCGTTGTTGAATGAGAATCATGTGTTCCAGCAACGCCTTCCTGCTGCTGGAATATTCGCCCTGTTGTATCGTGTCAACGATTTTTTCGTGGTACTCCCAGACCTTTTGCTGATAGGAAATGTCTGTGTACCGGTTCAGTCCCGTCTCTTCGTACATTTGCCAGTAGGCTTCCAGAAGCCCGGTGACAAACGCATTATTAAGGCGGCTGTACATCAAAAGATGAAAATCTCGGTGTTCATAAAATGGGATCTCAATAGGCCGGGTGTTTAGCTTTATTCTGGCCTGCTCTATCAAACTTTTAAGGCTGTGAATATCTTCAGATGTTAGCAATGTGGCGGCTTCTACAAAATACGAATCTTCCAGGTGTTTGCGAAGGTCGGCAAACATATCAAATCGTGAAGAATCTTCCATTACAGCGTATGCCAGGCTGGCCGTTACGGCCGGCGTAAACCGGTATTTGTTTTTCCGAATACCGGTTTTGGGTTTAACTTCCACAAAACCAAACGCGCGGGCAACTTCAAGCTGCTCGCGCAAGGTTGGAATGCTGGTACCGGTTGTTTTGCTCAGTTCACTTAATGACGGTAAACGGCTGTTGTCTTTATTTTTTTTGTCTGCCAGGAATTTCAGAAAATTGCTCAGGTATGTGTCAGGCACCGGATATTTACTCTTATTAATCTGATGATTAAGATGATTAAAGTATATCCCCGGTTAATCATTTCGTCAACCGGGGATATCTATTTATTTACGAAAGACTATGCGTTTAAATGTCTCTTCATAAGTTGGATCATCATCTGAGGACTCTATCGTATGCCGCGTGGTTCGCATTCGCTTATCAAACGCTTCCGGTTCACCTATCTGGCTCTTATGCTCGTGTAGCGCTTTGAGCTTGGTCTCAAATGTGCCGGTAATATCCATTGTGATGTTTGGTTGGGCTGTTAGAGATAACCACACTTCTTCAACAGAATGGGGTTCCAATCCCTCGTCAGTGATCAACTCAGGGAAAAACATCCGGTTGCCGCTTGCCGGAAAGACCGCGTCCAACGCGATTTGGCCGGCAATACGGTGATCCGGGTGATTGATGTAATTCTCATTGGGGAAGAAATTCAATGGATCACAGGTAACCAGTATCTCCGGTTTAACTTTACGGATCACCCGTACAACATCCTTCCGGACGGCAAGATCGGCGACCAGCATACCATCGTCATATCCAAGGTTGACAATATCGCCTGCGCCAATAATATTGGCAGCTTTTCTCTGCTCAATTGTTCGTAATGCTGTCAGTTTTTCCGGTGTCATTTCCGGATCATCTGAGCCCTTATTTCCATTTGTGATCAGGCAATAATGCACTTCATGCCCGTTTTTTACCCAATGAGCCAGGGTACCACCACAAAAGAATTCAGGATCATCAGGATGTGCCAGAACAACAAGTATCTTTTTCTTTGATGTCCATTCTTCGGTGTTACTTGCCGCCACTCTTTTCCTCGTTTCCGGTTACCACAGTTAGCTCTGACATGTGAAATTCACGGTAACCCACTTCCGGGATCTCCACCGTAATCATTTCCTGCAACGGACGAACGTCAACCACTTTGCCAACGCCTACCGGGGTTTTTACTTCTTTATTCCGTTTGGGCAGCCGAGAACGCGCTTCAGTATACTGGTCGAATTCATATGACAAACAACAACGCAAACGACCGCACATACCGGTAATTTCACCCGGCGTCAGAGATATACCCTGCTCTTTGGCCATCCGGATGGATATCGAACTGAATTCTGATAGGAATTGGCAGCAACATCGTTTTTCCAGGCCGCATGCGCCGATTCCGCAGACGGACTTGGCTACATCACGCGGACCGATCTGCCTCAGGTCAACCTGAGATGGCGCGAATCTACGCTGGGTATCCTGTCGGAGTGATTTCAGGTCAGCTTTTTCTTCCGTTTCAGTGCTGAAAAAGACAGTCAGCCGTGATCCATCAAAACTGTATTCGGACGAAACGATTTTTACTCCTGCCAACCTGAGTTCATTGGAACGCTGACGGGCAAACTCAACAACCTCGGGTTCCTTGTTCTGCCAGCCCTGGCGGGTGACAAGATCACGCGGAGTAGCCCGGCGCTCTATGAGTTTCCATCCGCCATCAGGCGGAGTACCGGGATCTTCAATGATCTGGGCAATCTGCCCCAGTTGTTTTCCTCGGGTAGTCTCAACTACAACGTAATCACCTTTTTTTAGGTCGGTGATTTTCCCGCTGTCGAAGTGATACACTTTTCCGATCGGGTTAAATCGGACACCCACGATCGTAGGCGGCATAGATAAACTCCTAACCGACCATTTTTATGGTCACGCCATTATCTTTTTGGGCGGCTGCCACACTCAAACTGGCCGCCACTTTTTCCGCTATGGCAGAAAGTGCTTTCGCGGAAGCGGATTCTGGCAGCGAAGCGACTACGGGCGTACCGCCGTCTCCACCTTTCCGGACGTCAGGATCCATCGGAATTGTTCCCAGGAAAGGAACCCCGGCATCTTTGGCGAGGGATTCTCCGCCGCCATTTCCGAATACATCCACCCGCGATCCATCAGGTAGCTCGAGATAGCTCATGTTTTCAACAACACCGATAATCGGAACTTTTAGAACGTTGAACATCTGAAGTCCGCGATTGGCATCTTCCAGCGATACCGCCTGAGGCAACGTGACAATCACGGCGCCGCTGAGTGCGATCGACTGAGCCAGACTAAGTTGCGCGTCACCTGTTCCTGGCGGAAGGTCAATGATGAGATAGTCCAACTCGCCCCATTCCACATCAGTCAGGAATTGGCGGATGGCTGAATGAAGCATGGGTCCGCGCCAGATCAAAGGCTGACCGGGTTTTACCAAAAACCCGATTGACATCAATTTCACTCCAAATACCTCAGCCGGGATCATTTTGTCACCCATGGCTGGCGGGAGTTGCTCAACGCCCATCATGGTAGGTACGTTTGGACCATAAATATCCGCGTCGAGCAAACCGACTTTGGCGCCGGTTTTTGCCAGAGCAATCGCCAGATTTACAGAGACGGTAGATTTTCCAACACCGCCCTTGCCGGAGGCTACTGCTACCGCGTTTTTAACTTTCAATCCTTCAATACCTCGGTCGCGTCCGTCATCCCGTACCCGTGCGTCCAATTTTACATTGACCGATTTTACCCCGTCGACCTTTTCAACAGCCGCTTTGGCTTCTTCTTGTATCCGGCCTCGCAATGGGCATGCGGGAGTTGTCAAAACTACGGTGAAGCTGACATTTCCACCTTCGACAGTGACATCTTTGATCATGTTCAACGTGACAAGATCCCGGTGAAGTTCCGGTTCCTGGACTGTTGAAAGTGCAGCCATAACTTGTTCGTTTGTTACTGATGACATTATTCTTTACCTCTAGTTTTTTCTGGCAAGATAACTTATCGCATCCTGCAACATTTGTTGATACAACTTCATCAAGTCTTCATCAGACCCTTTATAGCGTTTAATATTGAGTTGAGCGCAAGCGGGGCACCCCCGCATGGCACGAAACGAATCGACATTGCAAGTAATGCATCCGCCGATCTTTATCATCATCAATAAAAACGCTGTTTGTTCGGCAGAGTCACCGGGTTTTCGCATTACATCGGTAACCAGGCTCTGCCAGGTTTCACCGCGTAAAGTAGAAAGACTCCCGATAGCTTTGCCGGGAAATAGCACTTCCGTTTCTGGATTATACATCGAAGTAGCCTCTATTCACCCTGAATTATTCCGTTCCTGATGGTCTGGCCGCTTTTGCCGCGGCTTTTTCTGCTCGCGCTGTTTCTTCCCTTGTGTAACTGGTTGGGCGGATCGAGGCATAATAACTCGCCGGCTTTAGCAATGCCTCCAGAGTCAATACATTATTCTTATATTTGTCCGTATTAGCCAATTCATAGTCATGGTCCATGCGAATGGCATCAAACGGACAAAATTCCGCGCAAAATCCGCAGTTCATGCAAATATCAATATCGATGGTGTAGGTTTTTGGCGAAGCGAT
>CAYOKC010000029.1:0-34143 GCA_964404415.1 uncultured Leptolinea sp.
AGAGGGCCGTACTGCCCCGACATGGTGATGTCATAAATACCCTGTTCCAGCATGCCGTTGTTGATCCGCGCTATGCCTCTGTTCCGCAGGGCGATGTACATCAAACCGTCTACCTGGATAGTACGGTACGTTTTATCACCCTGGCGAAGAGCATCCAGCGTAGTCAAAGCGGCATTCCATTCATTGTTGGCTGCCTGTTGACGGGCCTGCGTGAACAGTTCTTCCGAGTTCCGTGTATCCTTGGTAGGAACCGGTGTGGGAATTTCAACTATCGCTGTAGGTGTCTGAACCGCCGCCTGCGCCATCATAACTTCAGTCAGTTTCTGGGTTACCCCGGGAAACTCAGGATTCAATTGGACAATATATTCAAGCCGTTTTCTTGCCATATCGAGCCGACCTGCAGCCTGATCATCCAGTGCTCGCTGGAATTGATCTGTTGCCACAAGCGCGATCGTATTCTTCTGTTCTTTTAAGCGGATAGTGACTGCATTGTTATATCCAAGCCATCCACCTACACCAGTACCAATAAGAACCAGCAAAATACCCAACCAGATCCACTTAGCCCGTTTGGGCTTGCCTACTTTTAATGGTTGAGTTGGTGGATCCAAAGGAGAATTTGAATCCGGGGAATTTGAAAATGAACCTGTTGGAACAGATTGTGTCTCATCCATAGATTGATCCATTTCGCTCAAGGGTCTTGTTGTTCCGGGAGCAATGCGAACTTGCATTGTTTTCCCCTCGTGAAGAGCGTCTATTACAACCGGAGCGGTATCATCCGGTTTGATTTCAGGGGTATTAAGGGGTTTCTTTTTTGCCATACCTTGAATTATAACCTCATATTACAGGCGTGTTAACAGCTTCAATTCTTTCCATATAATGGGCAATACCGCTAAACCGCCGGCAGACATCGCGATTAACGACACCAGGATGGGCCTTGCAATATCTCCAAACAAGGTAATAATCGCAAATGTACAACCAAAACCTAATGCTCCCCCCAGTGCTCCCCTCGGGATGGAAGCGATGAAATTTACTTTTTGATCCATCCGCTTTGTAAAGAGGATCAAAAGCAAAACAGCTTCACCCGTATAGGCAAAGCAATCCGCCAGTGCAAGACCGGGAACACCAATTATATTCACAAATAAAACACCAAAACCTACATATGCAGCAAGTTTGAACCCGGCCGTCATTAATGGAGTTATGGAATCTTTTCTTGAATAGAAAGACCTTACGGCTACCTCAACCATGCATTGACCGGTGAGACCAAGAAGGTATGCTCTCGTCACCCAGAGAACAAGGTTGGTTTGGTCCGGAGTGAAATGGAAGGCTTCGGAAATTACACCACCCAGGCCGGCACTCATTACTGCTGCCACCGGTATAGTCAGCGCGATCAATGTCTGAATGGCTTTTTCAATAGTCTTCGCGAATTCCGCCCAATTTTTCTTTGCCGCCAATTCCGAGATACCCGGCAGCATCGCTGTTCCAATCGCGGTACCGATCAGTGTTTCAGGCATTTGGAAGAACATCCAACCATACGTCAACGCAGAAACCGAACCGGTATCCATGCGGCTGGCCAGGTTATCGCGAACAATGAAGATCAATTGAATAAACAACATGGTGACAAGCCGCGGGCCAAGAATACGCAACACCTGCTGAACATTCTCATCACGCAGATGGATTCCGATCTCCCAGTGGAATTTGTATTTGATCAGTCCGGGTACCTGGATCAGAAGATGAAGAAGTGCCCCGATGATCACTCCGTACACCAGCCCATGTACACCCATTCCGTATGCCGGAAGTTCAAAACCACCAATAGAATATCCTTTTTCCGGTGCCAGAATGAGCGCACCGAATATTTGACCAATATTGAAAAGTACAGGCGCGGCTGCCGGTAGGAGAAAATGCTGGTTTGCCTGCAGTCCGGCTATGACCAACCCTGAAATAGAAAAGATAATAGTTGCAATGAGGTTTAATCGCATTAACTCAGCCACCAGCAATTGCTGCGGGCGTTCAAATCCAGGCGCGATGCCTACCTGCCAGTCTACCAGTTGATTACTCAATAACGCGATAATTATGGCGGCAGAGGCAGTCACCAAGAAAGCAAGGTTTGCTATCCGTGAGAATAATCGCCAGGCAGATTCCCGTCCCTCGAGAGTTAACGTCTGTGTGAGAACCGGGATAAATGCCATTGCCAGTGCCCCGCCGGAAATAAGCGCGAACAACATATCCGGCAGATTATTAGCTACATTGAAGGCATCCAGTTCCTGTGATAATCCAAACTGCCTGACGATCACAACCTGGCGTATTAAACCGATTATTTTATCGACGAGGAAGAAAGCAGCTACAAGCAGAGAATTCTTGGCAATTTGACTGAGTTTGATTTTCATTGATGGCCCTCATTTGATGGTCAATTATTGTATCAAACTCTTGACAGGATGTTCCTTTCATTGATAATGATAATGTTTTTCAATAATGAGCCAGATTACAGGCGGACTGAAATGCCAGATCATAAATTGAAGTCAATGGATAAACCTGTTATTCCTGCCAATATCGATCTTCAGGATATATCCGTTTTATACGGAAGCAAACCTGCATTGGATCACATAACAGTATCCATACCGAATGGGAACCAGGTCGCAGTCGTTGGACCAAATGGGGCAGGAAAATCAACTCTTTTTAAATTGCTTGTTGGATTGGTTAAACCCTCCTCTGGCAAAGCACAAATCCATTCACGCCCTCTGGGAGGGGATCTTTCCTGTGTTGCCTATGTCCCTCAACGTGAGGAAGTTGATCTGCGTTTTCCTATCACTGTTGAAGAAGTGATCATGATGGGTCGTTATATGCATTATGGCCCAATCAAGAAACCATCTAAAGTTGACCACACATCAGTAAACACTGCCATGGAACAACTCGGTATACAAAAATTGGCCAAGAATTCGCTGAATGAACTTTCAGGAGGGCAATTACAACGGGTTTTTCTCGCCCGTGCCATCGCCCAGGATCCCCATATTTTATTAATGGACGAGCCTTTCAATGGAGTAGATGTCTCAACTCAAGAAGCCACGTTCGAGATATTGACACAACTTCGCAATAAAAAAGTAACAGTCATGGTTTCCACGCATGACCTGAATATGGCGGCGACAAAATTTGAGAATATTATGTTGCTTAATCACAGGATCATCGCCTTTGGTTCGCCAGAGGAAGTAATGACGCCACAAAACCTTGCGTCTGCCTTTGGGTCTCAGGTTTTTCTCCTGGGCAATTCTGCAATGGTCGACCATTGCTGTGGACATGAAGACCATGAGGAACATGAATGATAAGCTTTCTTCTTCAACCTTTATCGTATGAATTTATGCAGCGCGGTCTTGCCGCTTCTGTGATTGTGGGATTGGTTTGCTCGGTGATTGGATGCTATGTCGTTTTGCGCTCTATGGCATTTCTTGGAGACGCCCTCGCGCATGCCATCCTGCCTGGAATTGCTATCGCGTATTTATTCGGCGGGAACTTAATGCTCGGGGCTTTGGTCGCCTCAATCATTGTTGCGCTGGCGATCGGGTTCTTCTCACGTCATGGAACAATTCGAGAAGATACGGCCATAGGTGTGTTATTTTCGGCTGCTCTTGCGCTTGGAATTGCCCTCATAAGCACCATCCGTTCCTACGCGGTAGATCTTACCCACATAATGTTCGGGGATGTTCTGGGTGTTGGTACTACTGATTTACTTCAGATAGGTGTTTTGACTATCATCATTTTATGTATCGTTTATATCTTTTATCGCCCGTTCAAAATTATTTCATTTGACCCGATTTTGGCAACAACATTAAGGCTCCCTGCTGAGCGTTTACGTACCTTAATGCTTGTTCTAATTTCCCTTACGATAGTTGTTTCACTTCAGACAGTAGGAATTGGCCTTGTGGCCGCTCTCCTGGTTACACCGGCGGCTTCAGCCTATCTGCTAACTAACAGATTATCGAGGATGATGTTGGTTTCATCCGTTATAGGTGTCGCGTCAAGTATCATTGGCCTTTATATAAGTTACTATGTCAGTATTGCCTCTGGAGCTGCCATTGTACTTGTGTCGACATTTGTTTTTGTAATCGCTTATCTATTCTCTCCCCGAAAAGGGATTTTGCGTCTCTCATAAAATCACAGGTTGAAAAATGGACTTACGAAACATAAAATTAGGTACCTTATATATTGTGGCCACCCCGATCGGTAATCCCCGTGACATAACTCTTCGGGCGGTGGATATTCTGAAAGACGCGGATGCGGTTATCTGTGAAGACCGAAAGACAGGCTCCAAACTAGCGAAAAGCATAGGCATTGAAGTAAAAGAATGGATCGAAGCCAACGAGCACAACGAATCCCGTGTTGGCGAAGTTCTGCAAGAAAAATTGCTTTGCGGCGCGTCAATAGCGCTGATCACAGATTGCGGAACACCGGTTTTTTCAGATCCCGGGGCGAAATTGATTGAGAGGGCGCTCGGGCTTGGCGTAAGAGTAATTCCGGTTCCCGGTGCTTCGTCTTTGATGGCAACCCTTTCCATTCTTGAACTGCCCCTGCTGAAGTTTTACTTCGCGGGTTTTTTGCCACGGCAGCCGGAAGAACGTCAATCCATGATGGATTACTTACGGAAGTTGCATATTCCCATCATTTTGATGGATACACCCTACCGTATGGATTCTGTATTGAAGGATGTCATAAAGGTATTTGGATCTGGGAAACGTGCTGTGTTGGCCTGTGATCTAACCATGTCCGGTGAAAAAATATATAGGGGCAACCTTGGTCAAATTTATAAAGAAGCCGCCGGTAAAAAAGCTGAGTTTTTGCTAGTTCTATACTAGCTTTTTTGCAAAATTCGAAAATCGCCCTCGCGTTTGGTAACACCGGTATCATCCAGATATTCTAAAAACGCGAGTGCGTATTTCCGGCTGCTACCAAAAGCATCTCGAAATTCCACAACTGTTATTTTTCCGTTTTCCTTCACTTTCTTCGTAACAAATGCCAGCATCTCTTCAAATTCTTGTTTCCGCACAGCCACATCACCTGTCAAGCGGATCATTCTTCCATCAGCAAGTAGATAATCGAATAATTCCTGGCCTGTAATTAAGATCAACTCAGGTATCCCCGGGGGAGAATACCTTGACTTTTCTATCAACTGGTTCATAACATCCAGCTTCTTCTCTTGCTCGGCATTCAATTTGACAGAATAATCTGGCAAACTATATCGGTTGCCGTAATTTTTTATAACCGCTGTTTTCTCTAACCAATTTATTAAAAGGACAAAGTTATCTTTTTCCAATTTGAAGTACCGAGATAGTTCATCCTTTGTCGCGCCATATCGAATCGGATATTTTGTATGGTACTCTTTCAAGAATTCCTGGACATTCTTTATCAGTTGATTTAAGTGGAGCCTTGTTATCAACTTTCTTTTGTCCAGGGTTTCATCAAAAGGAGACAACTCAACAACCGTTCCCGCATTAATAATATCCGCTAGTTGTTGGTTTACTTGATCTGGCGAATATCCGGAAACTGTTTCAATATCCCTTAAGCTAAAGATTATTCTTCTGTTACCAACTTCAGAAATCTTCTCATCCAACGAACCACTCTTTATAACAGACAACATCGAAATTGCTTCGCGCGAATATCTCTTGTATTTTTTTCTCACAGCATTGTGAATAATTTGCCCTCCCCCGATCGTTTCTGATGGAGAAGGGAACCGAATGATAAACCTGTCATCTGTTTTCGTAAAAACCGGAGATTCAAATTCTACTTGTACAAAACCCCCGTCACCTGGCAATAATTCGTCACCTCCTAACAATCGAATACGGCCTAAATGCTCTGATGCCAGATGAAAAACTTTCACGTGATCATTGTGTTTTAGAGATCTGCTCGTTTCAGGTAAAAGGTCAATCCATGCGTCTATTCTTTTGGAACCTGATGATGGTTCTAATTGAATAAGATCACCCCGTTTTATCTCACTGGCTTCAATCCCTGCAATATTAATCGCTATCCTGGATCCCGGAAAAGCTTCTTCCACCTTTTTGCTATGCGATTGTAGTCCCCTGATTCTCCCATGTCGTTCTTTCCCGGAAATAAAGATCTCGTCGCCGGCATGAATTTTTCCATCGAGAAGCGTCCCTGTAACTACTGTCCCAAAGCCCTGAAGAGTGAAAACGCGGTCTACACTTAATCTCGGTTTGCCAATATCCCTGGGAGGTTTGGATGTGCGAAGTATTTCGGAAAGAGTTCTTCGTAGTTCTTCAAGCCCCTCACCAGTTCTGGCTGACACCTTTATTACTGGCGCGTCAGCCAAAAATGTTCCTTTGATCTCATTCTTGATGTCAGCAATCATGAGTTCATACCAATCTGGACTTTCCACCAGGTCGCATTTGGTTAACGCAATCAAGCCATTTTGCAAATGAAGTTGATCAAGAATGTGTAAATGTTCCCGGGTTTGGGGCATGAATCCTTCATTGGCATCAATGACAAAAAGAACAGAAGATATTGCGCCAACACCGGCAAGCATGTTGCCAACAAAATCTTTATGACCTGGGACATCTACAACGCCGACAATTTCACCATCCGGCAATGTCAGCCAGGCAAATCCCAGGTCGATGGTCATTTCCCGGGCTTTCTCTTCTTTTAACCGGTCAGGATCAATTCCCGTCAGCGCCTTGACCAACGTTGACTTGCCATGATCAACATGTCCGGCGGTACCGATCACTCTCATTGGACTATCCGTTGGATTTTGCTAATTGATTGAAATCTTCTGCCCATGTATGTGTAATATTGACGAGTGATTGTAGCCTCTTCTGAGTCTCTTCGTTGACTTGAACCATAAGATCATTCAGATCCGC
This sequence comes from uncultured Leptolinea sp., assembly GCA_964404415.1. GTDB lineage: Bacteria > Chloroflexota > Anaerolineae > Anaerolineales > Anaerolineaceae > Leptolinea. The sequence continues at coordinate 6,858 of CAYOKC010000029.1, forward strand.
GGCTATGTCTTCCAGTTTTTCCATCTGTTCCTGGTATTTCTCGAGTTGTCGATGAAGTTCAGAAATTTGTTCACTCTGGCTCAGAGAGTAATTTGTCCATCGTTTTTGGTCATCATTTTTAAATCCAACCCATTCCTGGCGGAATCTGTCTTCGTTGATACGCGTCATCTCGGTTATTTCATTGATACGGCGGTCAAACTTCTGAGTAATTTCATTAAAAGAATCTTGCGAGCGTTTAACGGCTCTTTGCATGGATTCCAGTGTTTGAAGTTGAGTATCGATCAGACCTGTTTGTTTTTCAAAGGCTCCGAATCTGTCCTGCCACTCTTTCCATGTGCGATCGCGTTCCACCTGTTGAATGGACTGCTTCTCGATGAAAGTGTTTATAACCTGGCGCCGTTCTGATTCTGCGGTCAGTAATTCAGTTACTCTTTGTTCCAATTTTCTCGTTGAATCTGACGTCAAGTCTACTTTGCCGCGTTGTTCATCCTGCCGCTTCCTGATGGCTGTTACTTCACCCAGCAAATCTGCCAACCGCTTTGAATCCTGACGCCTACCTTCTTCCAACAGGCGTAATGTGCGTTTATATTCCTCATCACCACGGGTGATCTCTGTTACTTTAGTATCCGTTTCGCTTATCAACCGGCTTAGTCTAAATTCTTCTTCCTGACGCACTTGAAGTGTTTTCTTTATTTCTGCAATTGCGTCAAGGTTTTTTCGCAATTCAGCAACGGATTTCTTTACTGTATCGATTTCAGCTAAACGGCTTTTTTCCAGGTCCCGGTTCTGGTCAATGCGTGCTTTGTCAACCTGTTCAATATTCCGGGAAAGCTCTACTTTAAGTGAACTGATGGTAGCTTGAAGTTGGTCAAATCGGCCGGTAAAAGCCGAAATCCTGCTGGTTTCACTTTGAATAGCCTTTACTTCCTGCGAGTTGCCATTAATACTCATTTCGAGAGCCGATAGTCGATCAGTCAACATGGCAATCGTGGTTTTATCTTTTCGCCGCTCTTCATCGAGCCATTCAATTTTTTTATTTAATTGCTCTAAATCCATGTCAGGTCCTTGAATATAAACTCAGAAAAAATTATACCATTCTGCTTTTATATCATTTCAGGTTTGGAAATGTTTCCAGTATCGTCAGCATGCTGCGCAAAAAGAACTGTGGGAATAGTCCAATAATGAGAATCATACCCAGGAAAACAAAATGATAAATTTTCTCTACCATTGGAAAGGTGTTACTCGACCAATCCTTCACTTTATCCGATATAACCTTGAAAAATTTTACAATAGCCGCAATGAACATAACATTCGAAATTAGGACCCAGATAAATGTAAAAGTATCAATATTTACCAGGTCGCCAAATAATAATAATCTTGATGGGAATGCCGGTAGCAATGGCAAACCTGCCAGAGACAAAGCCGCGATGGCAAAACCAGCGATTATCACATGGTGGAAAACCCGTTCTTCATCGGTAGATAGTCTCTCATTCTGTTGAATAAATGACAGAAGCATTGACCACAAAGCAACCGCAAGTATTCTCGGGAGAAACATCAAAACGAATGCTTCCCACCCTGATACTTTATTAAGACTTAAAGCAAGTATCGACAATCCTGTCTCAAACGAAATGATATATGCAGTGGTTCTGTAGATGTTCTTTTCCATCAAGAAGAACAAGGAACCGGTTATGGTCATTAAAAGACCCAGTATCCTTAAGACAGTAAATATTGTCGCGTCATCTCTAAGCCAGACAAAACCATCCAGATATCGTATGATCAGAACCAGTACTACCGTGTTGAACATGAGAAGAATAAATCCGACTTCAAATGGCGGTTTATCACTGGCGATCTGGGGCATCCACGAATTGAATGGGAATACTCCGACCCAGAAAGAAAAACCCAATCCCAGCAGAATGAGCGCCTGAATAACCAGTTTGGTTTCTGTAGGATTTGCCTCAATAGCAGATAAAACCCATCCGGATGTGAGAATAAATGGTAGCGCCAATGTTTGAAAAATAATAAACCGCATTACCCCATTGGAAGGTTGACATCCAAAATCAGTAAAAAGCACAACAGCCAGAATTACACAAATCTCAAGCAAAAGAGCCGCGTATAAAAATGGTTGAACAGAGAGCGCGGCTAAAAACAAACTGACAATGAGAAAAGCGGTAGGAACAAACTTTACTGGAACATCAATAACAAAGGCCATGCTTGTGTAGAGAAAAAGAATCATAAACAATAACGAAACAATAATCAGGTCCCCATTACCAAATGAAAATGTACGTCCCAGAATGGTTATGGAAGAATTCACCTGAATGGATGTGTCTCCAATTTGAAAAATGGCTTTGTCTACATTTGTTATCAATGAAGTAATAATTAAAAACAAAGAGAAACCTAATCCCAAAATCAAGGTTCTCCGCTCATTACGACGAATAAGCCATAATACTATGCTCATAAGACCGGGCAATCCGATCCAGATAATGGGAGCGCTCATAGTTATTGACTATCTCCAGGAACAGCATTGAAATAGATCGTGAGCCACGATAAACCTATTGTTATAAAAACCAACAATCCGGAAACTAACACAGAGCTCTCAATTGATGCATACATAACTTCAAACCCACTGATAAAGGTAATTAATCCAATGATCGTCCTGATGTAATTTTTTGCTAGCCCCACCTGTATTAATCCACTGGCAAAAAGCAGCATCCCACCCCAGATAATCTCGATTCGAGCTTGTATTAATGTTTGAATAACAGGTGAAATTGAAAACGACAAAAGCCAGATCATCCCGGCTATGAGAAACCGAAATCCAAACCCGGCCGAGATTGTTTCTTTATCTGTTTCAAGAGTAATATCAGGATGGGTTGAGCTCACAATGGCAATCGTTATCCAACCTCCGATCAATTTTACAATGCTTTCAGATATGGTCCATGATAAAGTTGTGAGCCAGAAAACAGAAAAAACCTGGAACGCCCATGCAATTGACATCCACCTCCATTGATTTATCAATAGAAGGACGGTTGTTGTTATGATCAGGATTAATACAGCAATTACCGAAATATTTGAAAGCATATCAGTTCAAACCAATCCCACTAATTATTGTTATGATCAAAACAAGGCATAAAATTGCCCAGAGAATTCCTCCATCGCTTTCAAACAAATTGATAATAAATGCATAAGATTTCTCAAGAATGGATATAGACGTTATTTTGTCAGATCTGAATAGTCGGATAAACTGATTTGAATAATTCGAAGTAATTTTATTAAAAAGTATCATTTCAGGCTGATTGTTAAAAAGTTTAAATTTCTCAGCAAGATAAATTGCAGTACCGCCAAGGGTCATCAAAATAGCCTGAATTGAAATAGAGAATTTTACAGCATCCGGCTGCCATAAAATAAAAACCAACCACGAAGATATCACCAACAATAATGAACCTATTGGGGCTATCGTTAAAGCCCATCGCTCCACATTACTATCCGGATATTTGTTTGAAAGAACAAACTTAATCGTCAAATAAAACATGGGAATTAGAGCAACTATAAAAAGGGCTCCTGGTACGGCCCCCCTAGTGTTAAACCCATTAAGACCTGAAGAGTTAGTAGTAAAGGGTATCCCGCTAAAGTTAAGAATGGCAAACAGGCCAGTGACAAAATAAAATCTTCCACTTCTGAAAGGGAATCTCAAAATAAATAAGATTGGAATGAAAGCTGTGACGAACATTATTGCGGCGGCAGAATAACCGTACAAATATTCCGCGCAAATCACCGCGCCAACCGTGGATTGCCAAAAGTTTACTGCACACGCAGAGTTTTCTGTTCTAAGCCTGATCAATGATATTGCCATAGAAATTAAAAGATATATCAGCAACCCGGATAGAACTATTGCACCCCCCGTGAATGCAGGTAACTGAATAACGATAGCAGCGGAAATAATAAAACCGATCAAATGCCTGGAAGTATCAATGCCATTATTGATATCACCGGGAATGCCAGTGAGCGATTTTGATGGAGAAATACCCATACGGATGATACATGCGATAAGTGCCAGTTGTGCTGGAATAGATTGGAGTGTCTCCCAATCATTTGAACTATTCTCGTCCAGGCTACTCCAGGAAAAAACGCCCATAAAGATCAAAAGGCTAATTAGCCGCCAGAATAAGAATAAATAGTTACCTTTCTCCTGTTTTTTGGATGTAAGGATTATAAAAAACTCAATAAAATCAAATAATGTAAGAAAAACTACGGCAGTTAAAACATTCTGGCTTGCGCAAATAGCAAATCCAATAGCCCCCAAAATAAAGACACTGGCCCATTCCACAATGTTTGCGGTAAACCCTACTCGATCTGCGGATGAGATAATTGTGCCCATCACAACAGCCAGTACACTAAGGATAATCGGCCAAATGATCAGGTCGATTTGAAATGATGGAAATTTAGTGTCGCTTGCTATATCTACAAAATAATTTCCGGAGAATAAGAAAGGTAAATTATTCTTACTCACCAGGAATAATACCCAGGCTGCTAAAGAACTGAAAACTGAGAACAACCAGGCAAACCCGGTTCCCCTGGGTACGAATCGAAGAACGGTCACACCAACCGCTCCAGCGAGTAATATTGCGATAGGAATTATTCCCAACACAGAAAAAATCTAACGCTTTTATAGAATTTCAGCATAAGGTTTCCGGTGGATAAATTTACCGTCACCTTTTTTACCGAACCAGGTTTCACCATCAACAATTAGTTTTCCTCTCGAGAATACTTTTACCGGGAAACCTTTTAAGCGCCAGCCTTCGTAAAGATTATAATCGGTCCGGTGATGAGCCAAACCCAGCCCATATGTGACTGTTTTCTCAGGATCCCAGATCGCTATATCCGCGTCACTTCCCGGCATTATTGTTCCTTTTTGAGGGTATAGACCAAATATCTTCGATGGATTTGTGCAATGAATTGCCACGAAATCATTGGCTGACATCCGCCCTGAGTTGACAGAACTCGTCCACAAAACCGGCATCCGGTCACCCACACCGGGAAGGCCGTTGGGGATTTTAGTGAAATCATCTTTTCCAAGTTCTTTTCCGGGTATCGCCACTCTTTCCCCTTCGTAATTTATAGGTTTCGAGCCATCAAAAAAGAATGGACAATGGTCTGTTGCCATGACCCTTATTATTCCCTTTTCAAGGCCTTCCCAAAGCCGGGCATTATCACCTTGTGAACGCATTGGGGGTGAACAAATCCATTTGGCTCCATCGGTCTGAGCCAGGTTTTCTTCTGTAAAAAACAGATATTGTGGACAGGTTTCACCCATGATTGGTAAACCAAGATTTCTTGCGTATTCCAATTGGTCAACTTCACCGGCCGCATTCATGTGAACAATGTAAAGAGGTGCCCCGGCTTGCGCAGCGAGTGATGAGCCTCGGAGAACGGCTTCTGTAGCCCCCCAGGCAGGTCTGGTTCGCGCGTGCCACACCGGTGACTTGTTTCCCGCTCTAATGGCTTCCTCAATTAGCACATCGATCACATCACCGTTTTCGGCATGCATCATTGTCAGCATACCCGCGTTTTTTGCTATACGCATCACCTGGAATATTTCACCATCCTGAAGACGAAGCCGGTTATTGTATGCGGTGAAAACTTTTAGTGTAGTTATGCCCCTATTTACTAATCCCGGAATTTGACTGGCTATCCGGTCATCAAATCGTGTAATGTTCATGTGAGCGGAATAATCTATAGCGGCCAATGGATCCGCGATCTTATGCCATTCATTGACACAGTCGTCTAATGTTTCCCTGTCTAACGAGATGAAATCAATCGCGGTTGTGGTTCCACCGAATGCTGCCGCCTTATGGCCGGTGTAATGGTCATCGGAAGAGATCGTCCCTGCCATGGGGAGTGAGAAATGCGTGTGAACATCCACCCCTCCCGGGAGAACAAGTTTACCTGTCGCGTCAATTACATCAGCATCCGGGTCTAAAATATCCTTGCCCAGGCTCTGGATTTTTTCTCCGTCAATTAAGACATCAGCTTTAATAGTTTCTGAAGCCGTAATGATCATTCCACCTTTAATCAGTGTTTTCATTAAGACCTCCGCTTAGTGATTAGTTTGATAAATTCTATTTTCGTTTTTCGCAGGGATTTCTACAAATTGCATTAGGGCTTCAAGCAAAAGATCCTGGTTAATATCATCCACTTCATTATTTATAGCATTACTACGATCTGATTCTAACCTCTCGCGTAAACTTTGCCAGAGTATTTGACGTCGTTCAGAATGTACTACCAGATCATGTATTGTTTTTGCTCGATTTAGTAATTCGCCCAGAGTGTAAAGAAACGTAACACGTTTCCAATTATCCGCTGATATCGGACTGTCAAGTTGTTCCATCGTGCCTAGTGAAATCTTGAAATACTCCTCATTGGCACGTTTATGGTCCATTTCATCATGAAATAATTCTGCCCGGGTGACCAGTTCATGGCCGCGTACCGGGCAGATTGTTTCAATACGCCAACGATGATCCTCTCCAAATGCGCCGGTCTGGTAGAACGCAAGATAATCTACATCAATTACTTTAGGCGCTGATTTAAGAGGAATTCTATACCAACCTAACAATCGTGCAATTTCAAGATCACGCTGCTCCGGCAGTACACCTACTAAGATAAGTGCTTCATCGGGTATGATTGACATGATCTTTACTCTGTCAGGTTGGTATAGATTCTTTTTTTTAAAGGTTCTTCAACAAGCCTACTTTGTCATTGAATTCATTGATCAAAGCATCAATCTCAGGAATTTGTTGCTGGATATCAGTCCAATATTTATCATCATCCCACTGGGCATTGATCTCATCGTAGGTTTTTCCCTGCTGTTCAACCCAGGTATAGTATTTCAGGTTGTGAACACGTTTTCTGTCCATGGTGGTCATATCAAGCAGGTAATCCGATGATATGCCCTTCAGGTGGTGGTCAAAAGCGGAAGCAGCATGATTTTCTGTGAATTCTCCAAATGTTCCACGATATTCTGCTATACGGCTGCTATAAAGTTCCATAGAATCTGTAAGAACCGTTATAACAATATCTTCTTCACCAAGATCTTCATACTTAGCATATTTAATCGCGGAAACCACATTTGCAATTCCGGAGAAACCGAGTAAATCAAGCTTCCCAATTACTTCTTCAGGAATTCCCTGTTTTTTCAGGTATGAACGGCCAGCGGGTTCATTAAACAGACGCATGATATCCACTACAGCATTATCATCAATGGCTACTATAACATCAGAGTTCTTGACATTGTGAATCCACGGCACATGTTTATCGCCAATACCTTCAATACGGTGCGCACCAAAACCATTCATCAGCAAGGTCGGGCATTGAAGCGCTTCACTGGCGATAATCTCAGTTGTAGGATACTTCTGTTTCAAGTAGTCTCCGCAGGCAATTGTTCCGGCAGATCCGGTCGTCAATGCAACACCTGCCATACGTCCACCTTTACGCAATTCTTTATTAATCACTTCCTCCATCGCGTGACCGGTGATGTCGTAATGCCACAGATAGTTACCGAACTCTTCAAATTGATTGAAGATCATTAGATCCTGGCCGGATTTCCGCAATTCCCAGCATTTATCAAAAATTTCTTTGACATTTGATTCACTACCAGGAGTGGCTATGGTTTCACCGGCAACGCTCTTTAACCAATCAAACCGTTCTTTGCTCATTCCTTCCGGCAATATGGCTATTGATTCGCAGGCTAAAAGTGTGGAATCATATGCTCCGCCACGGCAATAATTGCCGGTTGAAGGCCAAACTGCTTTTTGAGTTGTCGGATCAAATTGGCCGGTTACCAGACGTGGAACCAGACAACCAAAAGCAGCGCCAACCTTATGAGCGCCAGTCGGGAACCATTTCCCCTCCAGGGCAATAATTCGGGCTTTGGTTCCAGTCAATGAAGACGGGAATTCGATGTAGTTGACTCCTCCATATCCACCCCCTTTTGCCACCGCTTCGTTATGCCAGGTGATACGGAACAAGTTCCTCGCCGTCACATCCCAAAGACCCAGTTTTTTCAATTCACCTTTAATCTTATCCGGGACCAGATTCGGATTCTTCATCTGGGCAAACGTAGGAATAATAATATTTCGTTCTTTGGCGCGTTTCACGGCTCTTTCAAGGCGGTCAGCGTGGATAGTTAAATCGATCTTTGTCATCTCTCTAATCTCCTGTTAAAGGTTTATCAGATGGTCGTGCGGGTGCTTCACTAACTATATAGAGCGGACGTCCTTTTACTTCATCATAAATTCGCCCTATGTACTCACCAAGAATTCCAAGAGAAATCAACTGTACGCCGCCCAAAAATAGCACGGCCAATAATGTCGTTGCCTGACCAAAAAAGGCTTGCGAACCTGCCAACCGCATAATAATGACAACCGGTATGGCGACAGTGCTTATTCCAGCAGCGATAAACCCTACATAGGTTGCCAACTGTAATGGGAAATAAGAAAAGCTGGTTATCGCGTTTAGCGCTAAAAGAAGCATTTTCTTTAATGGATATTTCGTTTTTCCGGCAAAACGGGCTGCCCGTTTATATGTAACACCTGTCGATTTAAAACCAACCCATGCAGACATTCCCCTCAGAAATCGATGTTTCTCATGCATCGAATTCATAACGTCCACAACTTTTCTGTCAAGCAACCTGAAATCCCCGGTATCCAGAGGAATGTTCACATCCGTAATTCTCTGAATAAGGCGGTAGAAAAAAGAAGCAGTGAACGTCTTGAACCAGCTTTCACCTTCCCGTTCACCACGAACAGCATAGACTACCTGGTAACCTTCCCGCCACTTCTCTATCAATTGGAGGATGACTTCAGGTGGATCCTGTAGATCAGCATCAATGATCACAACCGCGTTGCCTCGCGCGTAATCCATTCCGGCGGTGACGGCGATCTGATGACCGAAATTGCGGGCAAAAATCACAGGTCTTACTCTGCTATCCTTTTTTCCCAATTCCCGGATCTGATCCGTTGATCCGTCCCGGGAACCATCATCAATGATGACCATCTCCCAGGATTTTCCCGTTGTGTCCATTACTTCAGAAACACGTTTGTGCATTTCCTGGAGACAGTCTTTCTCGTTGAAAACTGGTACAACTATCGAAAATTCAGGCTTTTCACCCATGATTTTGGCTTTTTCTTCCCGGCTTATAGTTTCAAATGCGTTTTCAACGCGTTTAACGTCGGTTCAATTACAGGAGCCGGATTTACGGATTGCATCGCTGACTTAATATCTTTCAAGCCATTTCCCGTGTTTATCACAACAACCGGATCTTTTTCAGTGATTAAAGACATCTCAAGTGCTTTTTGTAGACCAGCGTAGGCTGTTGAGCCTGCGGGTTCGGCAAAAATACCAACTTTTCCAAGCTGGGCTATTCCTTTGATGATGGCTTCATCTGTCACAGTTATATAGGAGCCCCCGGTTTCCTTTGCCGCGCGAACGCCGCGAACACCGTCACGTGGAAGATCCACACTGATGGAATCAGCAATGGTAGTCGCTGAAATCGGGATTATGTTCTCATTTCCAGCAAAAAACGCATTGGCGATTGCGGCAGATTTATCAGATTGAACTCCGAAGATTCTTGGCATTTTCTTTAACCAGCCAATCCGCTGCAAATCTTTAAATCCCTTATGCAAACCAGAAATAATATTCCCGTCACCTACAGAGACAAATACGCATAATGGTTTATCATCATCATTCATTTTTAGGATGATTTGTTCCCATATCTCGAAGGCGCCTGTTTTCTTGCCCTCAACAGTAAATGGATTGAATCCGGTGTTTCGGCAATACCAGCCAAATTCCTGCGCTGCTTCAATTGTCAGGTCAAACGCGGAGTCGTAGTTTCCGTCAACCAGTATCACCTGCGCACCAAAGACGATCAATTGCGCCACTTTAGCTGGAGGGGCTGATTTCGGCGCAAAAATAACCGACTTTTGCCCTACAGCCGCTGACATACACGCCAGTGCAGCGCCCGCGTTTCCAGTAGATGCCGTAACGACTATTTCCGCCTTTATTTCTCTCGCGCGTGAAACAAGTATGGATGATGCCCGATCCTTGAATGAAGCCGATGGATTCCGCCCTTCATCCTTGATCCACAATTGGTTTAATTTCAGTTCTTTTTTTAAAAATGGCGGTGAATACACCGGCGTACCGCCTGCCATTCTGAGCGGAGTCCCCTCGCCGCCTGGATCTTTCACCGGCAACAAAGGTAGATATCGCCACAAAGACGGTTCATCTCTGGATGTGATATCTTCAATCTGATACTTCTTTTTGATTTCCTCGTAATTCAGAACAACATCCAGATTTCCGCCGTCTTTCGGGCAGGTATACGTCACCTGATCCGGTAAGTACTCTGAACCACATAACGAACATCGATATCCAGTAAATTCTTTCATTTTTACCTGTCTGATGTCTGATGTCTAAGGGATTTGAATCTATTATACAGCTTTTTCACTTTGTTACTCATTCTCAAATGGCACTCCCAAAGCTGCCGGTGGGTTACTTCTCATAGATCGAAGAATCTTGCTGATAATGGGCCTTACCTTTTCTGGAAGTCCCATGATGGCACGTTCAACCCATTCAGTATTTCCAATATTCACAAGCAACAATGTCAGGATCATTAGCGGGAATGGCGCTACCTGCAGTACCTGGCTGGGAATCGCTGTTAGAGTGGTTTGTAAAACAAGGCCAAGCCACTGAAGAAACGCAAATAAATATGCGCCGAGGCTGCCACGTAACGGGCTCCATCCACCAAAAATGACGATCGCCAGGACGATCCATCCAATTCCATCCAGTCCGGAAATTGTCCCTTTCCATCCAGCCTTCACAGAAAGTGAATACATTGGGCCGGCAAGACCGACCAGTGCGCCGCCAACAATGGCGTAGATATACCGCATTTTGTTTACATTTGCCCCTCGAATGTACGCTGACGCAGGCCGCTCACCAATTCCCTGTAAGATGAGTCCAGGCCGGGTTTTTGTTATAAAAATCGTGGTGGCAATGATCAGCAGGTAACTCAGGTAAACAAGAATATCCTGCTTAAACAACAGCGCACCCAGAACCGGTATTTGACTTAATAAAGGTATCTCGAACGCAGGGGGTACACGCGGACCGGACAACCCAATAAAAGAATTGCCCAGAAAATAAGCCAAATCGCGTGTCATTAATGTCAACACAAAACCGACCGCAACCTGGGATTGTTTCAAGGTGATGCTGGAAAAAGCCACAATTCCCGCTACCAATCCTCCCACGACTGCACCTGCCAAAAAACCCAGGAAAATATTCTGTGTGGTTGTCGCTACGGCGAATCCAGTCATGGCAGTGAGAATGATCGTTCCGTTGACTGATAGATTGGTTATGCCGGCTTTTTCTGTTATTGTTTCACCGATTGTGGCAAATACAATGGGAGTAGCTGCAGCGATTACACCGGCCAGTCCAATTATGATCATATTGAATTCCATAGTCTCTGACCCTACGCTTTCTTTGACAGGCGTTTACGAATTCCATCCATCATCAAGACAAATAGGACCAGGGCCCCCTGTAACACACCCGATAATGATGAATCAAGCTTCATTACAATTGGCAATTGAATACTTCCAAAGTTTAAAGCGGCAAAGAAAAACGCGACAGGCGCCGCCCAGATTACCTGGTAATTGATCAGCATTCCAACCATTAGTCCAAGGTACCCGTAACCGGATGAAATGGATGGAATAAGCCTGTGATGGACAGCCAAAACCTGCAACCCGCCTGCCAATCCCACAATACCGCCGCATATCATGAACGCGGCCATCATGTATTTTGATGTAGGAATGCCCAGGATTGAGGCAGCTTTACGGTTTTTTCCGACGGCTTTTAATTTAAGCCCAAAATAGGTATTTGATAGTATGAAATACACTATTACCAGTGCCAATACACCTATTATGACGGACCACCAACTCAGGCGAAGATTAGCAATAGTAGGCAGCCATAACTCTTCTTTAAAAGGTTCTGTACCACTCATCGAACCGATGCCCGGGCGTTTCCAGGGTCCAAAAATCAACCAGATCGTCATCGCCGTGGCAACAAAATTCATGCCCAGACCGCCGAAGATTTCATTCACTCCGCCATAGGTTTTTAATGCGCCGACTATAGCAGCCCAAAGTGCGCCTCCAGCAAACCCGGCAAGAACCCCAATGATAATAATTAGAGCCGGAGGCAAGCCGGAATCTTGCAGCACTCTGAGGGCAAATGTTGTGGCAATGGCTCCCATTGTGATTTGCCCCTCGATACCAATATTCCACAAACCTGCGGAAAACGTAACTAACGCCCCGATGGATGCCAGTAAAAGTGGTATCCATGCAACAATAACGTTTGTGATTGAACCGATTGAATCAAATGAGCCTCTAAGAATGTTCTTATAGGCTTCTATTGGTTGCGCGTTTGCCATAAGTAGAACGAGCGTTGTAAACACCAATGCGAGAAATACTGCCAGGACCTGCATACCCAGTGTGTACCAGCGGGATTCGCGTTTCAATGTCTGATCTCCTTAGCCGGAAAAACCTTTACCACCAATTAACTGCCCGAGCTGATCCACATTTGTATCAGACGCCATAATCGGTTGTGATACTTTTCCACCAAAAAATACCAGAATCCGGTCGCTGTAATGTAAGATTTGCTCAAGATCGGAGGAAATAAAAATTACAGAAGTGCCATTTTTGCAGCGTTCTTTTAATTTTTCCCATAACCAGATGGTTGATTCCAGATCAAGACCCCGGGATGGATGTTCCAGAAGAACAAGTTTCAACGGATCATGAAGTAACGCCAGTAAGGCGCGCTGCTGGTTTCCGCCTGATAATTCTTCAACTAGGCTTCCTGGTCTTCCTTTAATGTTGAACTCATTGATCTTTTCTTTGGTTCTGTCAAGCACGTTTTCTTCGTTAATAAATACACCCCGATATTCACCTGTTAAGACAAAATGGTCTTTTAGTGACAAACCGGGGATCAAACCTTCTTCCATTCTGTCAGCTGGCACGTAAGAGATACCGGCTTTCAGGTATGAGGAATATGGTTCATGTGTGAGATCGTGCCCTTTGACAATAATTCGGGTGCTTCCCGTTGTAGGGAATAATCCACCCAATGCCCGGAGGAATAGGCGTTGACCGCTCCCTTCCATACCTGCCAGACCAAGTACTTCTCCAGCTTTAACGCAAAGGTTTACATTTTTAATATGGAGGCGAACATCCTCAATCTCGAGATTACGGACCTCCAATAACGCGTCTTCATTTTGACAACCCAGGCTTTGCCCCAGTTCCATAGGCTTGCCAAACATTAATCGAACAAGATCATCTGTGTGGTAAGGTTGAATAGCTTCACCTACCAACGCGCCACCACGAAAAACAGCCGCACGGTGACACAGTGTCTCGATTTCTTCCAGTTTATGAGAAACAAAGATAACGATCATGCCGTCTTTGGCAAGCCGTTTCAATGTTTCGAATAACATCTCTTTCTGTAACGCGGAAATTCCTGTTGTCGGTTCATCCAGGATGAGTATCTTCGCTCCCATCCAGAGTAACCGCATGATTTCCAATTGTTGTCTTTCACCTACCGTAAGAGATTCCACATAAGCATCGGTATTAAGAGAGAAACCAAATTGTTCCGCAAGTTTACGGACTTCTGACTCAGCAGAACTCTTATTCAGGAATAGTCCACCCTCTTTCCCCAAAAGGAGGTTATCAATTACTTTCATCGGGGGAAAATCTAACGGATCCTGATGAAGCATCCCTATTCCGTGTTTAAGCGCGACAGAGGGAGACTTTATTGATACGGGCTTGTCATCCAGGAGAATTACGCCCTCATCGGCCTGGATAAAGCCAGAAAGAACTTTCATCAAAGTGCTTTTTCCGGCACCATTTTCGCCGACTATTCCCTGAATAGTCCCGGGAAGAATCGTCAGCGATATATCATTATTGGCATGCACAGGTCCGAAATACTTATGGATGTTCCGCAGTTCTACTTTCATAAAGGGTTTTATCTCGTTGGTAATGAATTTGATTTCAAGAATGGGAGGAAGGCGTAATGCCTTCCTCCCCATTTTTTCTAATGATTGCCAGAACTATTTGGCAACACTCAAACCTTCAACACCTTCAATCAGTTGCGGGGCATACCAGATCTGCTGATCGGTGGCTTTCTCACCAGCTTTCAAGAAATCTGTGCCATCCTGCCACTTGACAGGTCCAGTCCACAGGTTCAAACCACCAGCCAGTTCGCCGATAAAGGCATCCAGATTGGCAGCCTGTTCTTTGGACAACGCATCGCCTTTGATGAAGCCCATGGCTGAAGTATCTTCGTTGTTAATATCTTTCCAGTCAGGAGCCAACCAGTCCCAGGTGGATGCGAATTTTCCGTCTTTGGCAGACTGGACAAATTTCACCATTCCAGGTCCCCAGTTGAAATAGCGGACACCGAGGCAGACTTCGGGAGCTTCTTTACAGGCATCCTTGTAGTCATAGGCAACAGCCCAGGCTTTTTTACCGCCATCCACAGCCTTCTTGGTCTGAACCAACGCCTCAGTGGTATCGAGGGCAGAGATCAAGACATCATGTCCACTGTTAAGGAAGTCATCTGAAACAGTGGAAGGATCAGCGGTAACACCAGGGATATTGAACCAGAAACCGATCCAGGTGACTTTCATTTTCAAGTCTTTGGGATCTTTCTTGGCATATTTTTCCCAGCAGTGTTTGGCGCCAAGGTATGTGGCATTGGCAAACCGGCGGGTTTCGTCATTGATCAATGGACCAACATAACCAATTTTTCCGGTCTGTGATGTCAACGCGGCAGCGCAGCCGCCCATCATTTCGCCGTATTCCATCTGGGGCATCAGGTTGCCATAGTTTTTCAGGTCGCCGAAATTTTTACCATCTTTCCATGCAAGATCACCCGACAGATGCAATACCGGAATATCAGGATGATTTTTGTTGAATGCCACTGACGCATCCTTGAAATCATCCGAATTGAAGACGATCATTTTGGCGCCCTGTTTGACCAGTTCTTCTGCCAGTTGGTCGCCCGTTGTACCAGGACGGTCAGCGGTGTTGGCCTTGTCGATGTAGATCATCTTGGTGCCCGGAACATTTTTCTCTACATACTGTCCGCCAATGTATGTAGCTTCGCTCCAACCACGATCGTTATAAGGGCCTACCAGGATCATACCGAAAACAAAATCTTCTTTTTCGGCCGGTGCTGCGGGGACAAAAGCCAGCAGCATGGATGCAATTACCACCACCACAACTGTCATCCACAACGCATTCTTTTTCATTAACACTCCTCCAAGTTTTTTAATCTATGCTGCCTGATTAAGATAAAACTATTTATCTGATCCACTCACCTCCTTTTTTTGGTCTGTTTCTCAGGTGTTATGAAACCACCAGATCTACAAATTTCGGCGGTTGACCGGCTTTTAGTTCAACCAATCCTTTGTTTGACAGATGTAATTCTTCAAGAACTATCAAGCCAAGCAGGCTCAGAGTCATCTCAACCGAATCCGCCGGGCATCCTGCTTTCTTGATGGCTTCCTCAATTTCCCGCACCTGTCGGGCAGCCGTTTCCACCGGTTCAAGTGACATCAACCCGGCCAAAGGCAAAGGCATTACCGCTTCCAATTTTCCATCAACAACAACGGCAAACCCTCCGCCTGCTTCGATAAGTGCGTTTCCAGCTACCGCCATGGCGTCATCGTCTGTTCCCAGTACCAGCAAATTATGGCAATCATGTGACACAGTAGACGCGAACGCGGATTTGGGTTTCAGCGTGGCTCCGGTCATGAAGCCCAGCCCTTTTGTGCCAGTCAGACCCGGTTTTTCTTGATGACGGTAGAAAATCGCGATTTTGGCAATATCCCGTGATACATCAGAAACCAGAGTGCCATTCGCAGGCTTCATCTCAGCAAATTCTTCGGTGGTATGCACCATTCCAGGGTAAACACGCATAACCCTGACCTTTTGAGGTTCCTTTGCCGGAATAGCGAATTCACCAGCGGTTAGTTTGTTCAAGTGAACAGACTTTAACGCCCATTCAGGATAGTCATATTGTGCAAAGTTGACAGCCATCTTCCCGTCTTTTGCCACAAGGACGCCATCAGAATAAACTTCGTCAATTGTGATATTTACGAGGTCGCTGAGAATAAGAATATCCGCAGCACGTCCGGGAGAAATTGTGCCAATATACCGGGCCTTTTCAAGGAGTTGGGCTGTGTTGATCGTCACCATTTGAATGGCGGTCACAGGATTCACACCCTGACGAATGGCTTCGCGGACGACGCGAACCAGATGACCTTCATACGCCACAGTAGCCGGTGTGACATCGTCAGTCACCATGGAGAAAAAGCGGGTATCCATACCCGGGTTTTCTGTGACGGCTTTAATTGTATTGGGCATATCCAACCAGGCTGTTCCGTACCGCTGTTGTGGATACATACCAAGTTGCGCTCGCTTTAAGGTTGCTTCCGCCGTAGTCGATTCATGGCACGCGTTCATTCCTGAAGCGATAAAGGCATTCAAACCTTTGTTCAATTCAAGGGACGCGTAATGTCCCGTTAAAATTACACCCGCCTTCAATGAGGCGGCTGTAATGGCATGTGTACCGGGATCTCCATAAATAACACCGGGGAAATTCATCTGTTCGCCCTGAAGTTGCGCCCAGTTTTCATCATAAGCTTTAGCCACTTCTTCAGCCGTTATGGTCGCGCCAGCATCTTCAAACCCGGGAATGGATGGAACACAAACCGGCATCGCCAGATAAACCTTCAACGGTAAGCCTTCCGCCGCTTTATGGAATAATTCAACGGCTCTCAGACCGAATACATTTGTTATTTCGTGGTTATCCGGACAAATCGTGGTTGTTCCGTGAGGCAAAATACCCGCCGCAAAACTGCGAATATCAACCATCGTAGATTCAACATGCATGTGACTGTCAATAAATCCCGGAGACAGATACCGGTCTTTCGCATCGATGACCGTAGTGTTTTCATCCGCAAGAACGTGGTCGGCATTACCTACAAGGGCAATGAAACCGTGCTTAACTGCTATATCAATACCCGGTTGAACCTGGGCAGTATTAACATTAATCAATCTGCCATTCTTAATAATAAGATCCGCAGGCAGAAAACCCATGGCAACGGCGGAAAGATCACGGGTTACTTCGTATAACGCTTTTCGTTTATGATGGTAAGCTTCAGATTTTGCAACTGTCATTTTTTCTCCTTACCTAATTAATGTTTCAACCTTTTTGGTTGTTTTATTGCTTTGCCAGGTAGAAAGACGACGTGTCCGGTTGCTGAAAACCAACGAAAAATCCTCTATACCCCCTCCAGGATGATATTTAATTTTATCTTAATTCACGGCCTCCATTATGCCACTTTGGGGTAATCTTTTTTAATTTGTACACTCCACCATACTTTTACAACATCCATCAGTGTGTTCCTTAATACGCTCCATTTAACCGCAGTGGATTTTCCGGTTTTTCGGAATTCCACATCAACAGGAAATTCGGTGATCGTATAACCGGCTTTACTCGCTTTGATCAGTCGCTCCGCCTCAGAAAACGGTGTAGTCGAAACTAAAGGGAACCGATCGATGATTTCCCTCCGGATCAGTTTTACAGCGCCAGCGTCAAATGTATTTACATTGAAAAATAAGCGGGGAATGAGATTAAATATCCCGGATATAAACAATCTACCCGGTCCGTATGGCTTCTTTTTCCGGCTGGCTATGATCACATCAAAATCTGTCGTCAGAGGAAGCATTTCAATTAAGCTTTCGGTTTTCCATTGGCCATCGGTTGAATTCAAAAAAACAAACTCGTTTTTTGATTCATGGTTTAGCTCTTCGAAGGTATCTCGTATACCTTTGTTTACAAGATGATGAATAACTCTGACTTCCGGTTTTGAGAGAGAGAAATCATCGACGATCTTAGCCGTCCCGTCTTTTGATGCATCATTACAAATGATCATCTCGAAATCCAGGTTCCAGTTCTTTAGCAGGCTATATGCATGGTCAAGCACTAATCCAACCGTTTTTTCTTCGTTGTATGCGGGAAAACAAACTGAAACACTTGGGAATGTCATGAGATGATCCGTACCAAAAAGATAAGCCCCTGACAGGCATACCTGTCAGGGGCTTATGATACTACGGAACGATCCAGGTTCCGGTCTCGCCGTTCAGTGCGCGGCCTATATTTTCCGGATTTGTTATGAGGGCTTTCTTTCCGCCCGCATCCAGGAACTTCAAAATTGCCTGGATCTTGGGGAGCATGCTGCCTTTCGCGAAATGCCCTTCTTCAATATACTTTCGGGCTTCAGCGGCTGTCATTTTGTCTAGCCACTTTTGGTCGGGTTTGTTGTAGTTGATCGCTACTTTTTCAACTGCCGTCGAGATGACGAACAGGTCAGCATCGATCATATTGGCCAGGAGTGCCGATCCAAAGTCTTTGTCAATAACAGCTTCAACTCCGACCAGGTTTCCCTTTTCATCTTCAATCACCGGGATACCGCCGCCGCCAACACCCACAACGGTGAAACCGGCTTTGATCAAAGCGTTGATGGCTTCCGCTTCCACAATTTTCTGTGGGATCGGTGAAGCTACGACACGGCGCCAGCCACGGCCGGCATCTTCCACTACAGCCCAGCCCTCTTTCTGCTGTCTCTCTTTGGCCGTGGATTCATCCATGAAGCTGCCGATGGGTTTAGACGGATTCTGGAAAGCTTTGTCATTGCGGTCAACGATGGTCTGCGTTACTACCGCCGCGGCATGTTTCTTCATGCCGCGGGCATTAAATTCATTGTGCAAAGACATGGCGAACATGTAGCCAATGGATCCCTGCGAATCGGCTCCGCAGAAATCGAGGGAGACATCATGCAGTTCATGGCGTGACAGTTCAGACCGGCGCAGAATAAAACCAACCTGAGGCCCGTTACCGTGGGTTACGACCACTTCCCACCCCTGTTGGATCATATCCACGATGTGCTTCATCGATTCCATTCCGGCATGGTACTGGTCAGGAATTGTCTTGTGGGCTTCGTCCTTGATCAAAGAGTTACCGCCTACAGCGACTACAGCAACACCTTTTTTTTCCATTCTTGTCTGGTCCTTTATTGGGGGTTATCCCATTGTTAAAGCCATTACGGCTTCCTGGGCGTGCATTCGGTTTTCTGCTTCATCGTAAACGACAGAGTTCATGCCGTCGATCACTGCGTCGGTGACTTCGACATTGCGGTCAGCCGGCAACGGGTGCATATAAATGGCATCCGGTTTGGCCAGCTTCATCTTGCGTTCGTCTGTAATCCAGGATTCGTACTTTTTAATGATCCGCGCGCCTTCTTCGGCATCAGTTGTGGTTTCCATGGCGCCCCATGACTTGGCGTAAACGATATCCGCGTCTTTGAAGGCTTTTTCCATGTCATCCACAATTTCGAATTTAGTATTGAAACGTTTCGCCTGCTCTTCTGCCTGTGCCATAATATCGGGCATCAGTTTGAATTCCGGCGGGTACGCCAGAGTGACATCCAGACCAAAGCGGGGCATCTGCAGGATCAGGCTTTGGGGTACAGACATCGGTTTCTGGTAGGAAGCCGCGTAAGCCCAGGACACAACCATTTTCTTCTTGCGAAGGTCACGGCCTTTTTTCTCAATAATGGTCATCAGGTCAGCAAGGCACTGGAAAGGATGGTAGATCTCATCCTGCATGTTCAGAACGGGAACTCGTGAGTATTTTGCAACATCATTCAAATATTTATTGCCTACACCCCAATCGACATGGCGGATGGCAATGCCGTCAAAATAGCGGCCAAAGATCTCACCGATTTCTTTGGGGGTATCACCATGAGCGATCTGGGTGGATTTGGATTCGATGAAAGCGGCATGCCCACCAAGGTGAGCCATACCAGCTTCAAATGAACCACGGGTGCGGGTGCTGCTGAAGAAAAACAGCATGGCCAATACTTTGTCGCGCAGAAGCGGGAAGGGTTCATTCAAAGCGCGTTTGCGTTTCAGGTCAAACGCCACATCCATTACGGTTTCTACTTCTTCTTTGCTGAAATCCAGATCACCGATTAAATCACGTCCATGTAAAAATGTCTGCATGATATTTTTCCTTTCGAAGTTGTTTACGCAATAGAACTGCGTCTAATCACTTATTTACAACCTGCCAGTTGACTTGCCTTTTCGGTTAGCGCAACCACCTCCGTGTCTGAAGATTTCAAAGAAATGGTATTTTTCCAGATAGTGCAAAGCGATGATTTCTGATCCTGGTTCTGCGACTGTTCAAGTGTCAAACTCACGGCTTCGTCAAATTCACCTTCTTCTATCATAGCCAATAGTACCGGTCTGACTACATTGAAATCAAAGGTATTCAACAATTCCTCATTTAACCTGGCGTATACATCCAATATTTCTTTCCACTGCGCGTTTGCAGCGAAGCGCTGAATCAGTAGTTCTGAATAACAATAACCTGGTTCTATTGTAGTACGAAATCCGTCAAGTTGTAAGACATCTGACATATATTTTACATGAAATATGTCCGGTTTTGAATACTTTTTTGCCAGATCTAATCCCTTTGGTAGCTCTCCGTATACCCCATTGCTATCAAGAGTCTTCAGGCAATCATTCTCGGGCATCCAAAGAGCTACCAGGTTATGTTTATCGACAACAAGCTCATAATTATCAATATGAAACACCGAAGATGTGCTGCTCTCATTTCGTAGAAATTCACGCACAGCCGCGTCTTCTGCCGGTATGATGGAAAATATGTTCTGCTCATGCGGTACCCTTCCCAGAATGTGTTGCGCGAGGGCTTCAATCGATTCCCGGGGAGTGTATTCAAACGGCAGCTGCTCCACAAGGACGGATGTTCCCTCTTTGAAGTCGTCTCCCCTCACCTGTAATTGTGACAAAAAATTTAGAACTCTTTCATTTTCCCAGGCGAACCGGTCCACTGCCTGAAACCGTGCTCCACCTGAAAAACCTATAAGCAGAGCCATCAAAAAAAACTGATACTCTTTTTGAAATAAGATTTTTATAAGTGAGAGCATAAATACTGACGCGAACAAGCCTACAACAAGCATTGGATCGTTAGTTGGGTAATCTATGCTGATATTTCTGGAGAAAAAACCAATAAATAATATGTATCCTATTGCACAACCAAGGGATAATAACGCGACATAGAAATATACATTTTCCTCATTCACTTTCGACTTACTGCTTCGATCGTAAATTCGGAATATTGAAAACAATAAAACTATCGCTGCGCCGACTACCAAAAAATAGAAGATAGCTGCTGTATCCGCTGACGGAAAAGCCAAAATCCGCCGCCAACAAAGCACAATTGCGCTTAGCAGAATTTTCCATGAGCTAGTAATGGTCTCACCAGATGGATCAAATCTGGCGGTAGTAATGAAACCGGAAAGTAGTATGGAAATAAAAAGGTGGCTGAGTCCGATAATTATTGCTTTATTTTTTTGTAAGTATTTATTCTGTGGTTGAAATGTAAAGAATATCCAACCCGCTATCCCTATAAAAATCCCCGTCTCAACAGATAATGCTATTGAAAAGAGAGCGGCAATGCCGCCGATTATGAAGAAAATGCCCCGTTGTTGTTGGATCGCGTTGTGATAAAAGATGATTGCCAATAAAGCAAATGTCATCCCTGAGAGAAGAATCGTAAGGGAGAATGCGCTTCCAACCTGGATGAAACCCGGGAAAACCAGAAAAAGAATTGATGAAGCGAGAGAATAAACGGGATCCAACCCTACTATTATCAGACAACGGTAAACCAGAACAGCGGATATATAAAACAGAAACACATTCAATAAATGATAAAAAATAGCATTCGTTCCAATTAATCCGATCAATCCGGTGGTGATCCAAAGGGACAGACCATTCAATGCAATATCGCCAGTTGGATTAATGACCCACTTCCAGTGAGAACCATATAAACCAAGTTTGCCGGCTAACAACCCGAATGTCAAAAGCACGGTTAAGAATAATACCGCCAGTGAAATCAGGCGGCCGTAGAAAGGTTTGTTCTTGGAGAATTTGTCAACACTCATTATTGTTTTTCACACCCAAGGCGTCGAATTACTTCGTCACCGGAAAAATTAGAGGATTCTCTTGCAGCGATTTCCGTCCAGATTTCGCATATTAATAATTTCGCGCCTTCCTGCTCCATTGCCCTTTCAGATAACTCTTCTGCTATTTCCATTTTTCCATTTATTGCAAATGCTTTAATAAATGGTGCCCATTCTGTTTGGTCAACTGGTTCAAATCCTGATTCAACAACCTCAGAATATTGATCCACAATTGACGGCCAATCAAAGTACTGGGCGCCCAATTCCGCTTTCTGGTAGTAATAGCACCAGTCGTGTGACGGTTCCGGAATAAACGACGGCGGTTTCGAAACAGTATTGTTAAGGATGAGTTTGCCAGGATCAGAGAAAACAGCAGCCGCTCTTAATCGTTTGGGGATGGATGAATCCAACACAGTTGTTTTATCGACTACTTTCAGGCACCCCCCTTCTTTGAAGAAAACCGGAAGCAAGTTGCTGCTGGTTGATTCAAACGTGACAAACCGGTAACCATGCTTGACAGGCAGGTCGGGTTTTAATTCAGGTAGGTTCGTCCCCAACCGCTCACCCATGTCAAAGAAATTGTATAGAAGTGTTGTGGATTTTTGCTCCGGGCTGTATGTCCAGTTTAATACAGGGGTCAGGTTATTATCGCCATAATAAAAAAGAGGGATCGAGTCAGATATAACAATGGTTCCCGGCTCGAGTGAAGGCGCCCTCCAGGTGAGCTGCCAGAAGAACTGTGAAAGTTTATTCCACTCCAACTGGTAAAGGGATGTGCTTTGATAATGCATCCCGATGGATAGGCTTATGATTATCGCGGCTAATGCATTCCTGAAGGCAGGTTTAAATAAGAGTAGAAAACCACAGAGTATCAGACTGGCTCCAACCATAAAAGGCAAGGTTGACCGGTCCCATGGAAAAATAAGTTGTACCGGGATCCCTGTGATCCAGAATGGTATTCCCGCGAGGATCACGGCCAATGACCCCACAGCCAGAGGAATAAGCGGTGTGGTTTTCTCCGCTCGTGTTTTGCAGGATTGCAAATAGATGAAAATCAATCCAAAGATTGTGACAACCAGAATAAAAAACTTCAGCTCAGGAGCGCTTTCCATCGGGAGAGAGACTATTTGTCTCCATGCTCCGAGAATAGTCGCCCGAATTTCTGCAACCAGTACCTGCCCCAAACCCATAATGGCATTCAGGGGACTGGTACTTATCTGATTCAGAAATGTTGGCTTATATGTTGGGAATTTAAAAATAAATACCCGCCAATAAGCGTACCCCAATAGTACAAGTATGTAAGGTAGCCAGAACAGGAACACTCTTCTTACTGCTTTTTTCCGTGAAGTTCCGTTCCGCAGTTCGATAATTATCAAAAACACCGGGCGTAGTAATTCAAGCCCGATGAAGTACTCTACAGAAAACATTGAAAAAGCCGCTATTGTCCCTATAACTTGCATCAACCAGGTACGGCCTGTACTTTGTATAGCCTTTATCATGCACCAAAATGAAAAAAGAAGAAGGTTCAAGGCAGTAAAATGTAGGATGAATTCTAAAGGTTGTGGTTCTTGCCGGAAGCCCGGGTACAACAAAAAGAAGGCGGCAGCCCAAAATGGCAATGGCCTACTTTCCGGAAGTAATTCTTTCACAACGAGCATGAAAAAAATGGCGCTTACCCAGCGCAATATCAATAGATATAAATGGTAAATCCAGATCTGGTCTTTTCCGATTGGAGCGATCAGCCAGTAAACCCATGCGGAAAAAGGTCTATCCCAGGCGACCAGTTGATTTAACCCTTCAAGGCCATATGTATTCAATACCCACAAATGCGGCCAATCATCGCCGAACACACCAAGTTCGCGAATGTAAAGCCCATACGCCAATATGGCTATTACCAGTAGTAATAGCGGTTCCACCCATTTTTGTTTAATTGATATCTTCATTGGAAAAGGAAAAAAGGATTGCCGCTGAAAATTTCAGCGGCAATCCCAATTTTATAACCAGGTCTATTCCATCTTGCCCATAACAAGAGCAAGCAAGGCCATACGCATTACAACACCGTTGTAAGCTTCCTGCCAGTAGCGGGAATGTTTGGTGATATCAACATCCGCGGGGATTTCGTCCATGCGCGGGAGAGAGTGAAGCAGAATGGAGCTGCTTTTCGCTTTGTTGAACAGCAAGTCGCGTGTGATCTTGTAATTAGCCGGGGTCTCGCCGTGCTCGCCGGCTTCCTGGCGGCTCTTGGTGTAATCGGGTTGAACAACGGGCTCAACCAGAATGACATCAGCCTGATCGATCACATCGCCAACATGATCCGCTTCTGTGAAATCAAGGTTGTACTGCTTGAGTTCTTCTTTGAACTCGGGTTTCATCGACATTTCCGGAGGAGCGACAAAAATCGCTTTGGAATCAAACTGGGTCAGAGCATAGGCAATGGAGTGCATGGTGCGCATGCGCATATCGCCAACGCATAACCAGGTCAGGCCATCCAGAGTACCGAGTTCGGTCATTACGGTATACAGATCGGTAAGGATCTGGGTGGGGTGTTCGCCCCAACCGTCGCCGCCATTGATGATCGGCACGGAAGCCCACTTGGCCGCTTCCATAGGAGCGCCCTGCTGGAAGTGGCGCATGACAATTACGTCACCATAAAACTCCAGCATTTTCACGGTATCCTTGATGGATTCCTGATACCAGTCGCCGGCGCGGGTCATTTTGGCATCTGAGAAACCGGTGACATGGCCGCCCAGACGGTGCATAGCGGCTTCATGGGCCAGGCGGGTACGGGTGCTGGGCTGGTAGAAAGCTGTTACCAACGTTTTTTCTTTCAGCATGTCCACATTCTTCCGGGACCGTGCGATGGGTTCCAATTCATTGGCCACATCCAGCACATGGAAGAATTCATTTCGTTCAAAGTCTTTCAAAGAAAGAATGTCACGACCGGCAAAACTACGCATTTTATACCTCCATCAAGTATCTGATAATTTATGTATACGGTTTTAGCTTTCCGCTGGTCTGCCTAACCGTCTCATCACATGGAATTGGAATTTTCCGGGAACAAAATAACTATACGAGTAATCCACGATCTGCTCACCGGTTGTGTATAGTTGAGCCGTTAATTTAATTAAAGATGTTCCCTTGTGAACTTCCAGCTTTTTCGCCAGATCTTCGTCAGCGTTTAAAGCCATGATATCTGTGCGTGAATAACTTAACTGGATCTCTTTTTTTTGCGCGAGGAGGTCGTAAATTGATCCGTGGATGCTGCTTTCAACCTCAGATCCTGAAAGTACTTCAGTTGGAATAATATCAATTAGAAAGGCGACAATTTTTCCCTTTATGCCGATTTCGCGGGAAATCTCAAGCACGTCGATTTCATCGTCATTGGAAAAATATCGTTTGGCAGTTTCACCATCAAGGGTTTTATTCACGATCGTCAGGTCGCGAACTTCTGTTTCGATCCCTGTTCGTTTCGCCAGGCTGTCAAGGCTCTCTAAAACTTCCAGCCCATAATCTATGAACGGAGTTTGGCTGGCTACAAACGTGCCAATACCCTGCCTGCGGATCAACATTCCCCGCTCGACCAGGCCGGTTACTACCTCGCGAAGCATTGCCCGTGAAACTCCCAGTTGACGTGCTAGATCGGGCTCTGGAGGTAATCTATCACCAGGTGTTAATGTATTCAAGAGCTGGAGCAATGTGTTCTCCAACTCTACCCGGGGAGCCCTGATCATCTGAGGAATAATTGGTGTCGATGAGTGTGCCATCAAAATAATTATACGTCAGATGTCTGACATTTCAACCCGCAATTTTTGATTTTCTGGGGAGAATTTTTTACTGGAATTTGACAAGAACCTTGCCGTTACTCCACAATTCTTCCAAACCGTAATACTTTCGGCGTTCTGCGTCAAACAGATGGATCACTATGTCCCCCATATCCATCAGAACCCATCCGTCATCGGCATTACCCTCAATGCGGGAATGAATACTAAACTCTGTCCGGGCAACACGATCGATGCTTTCAGCCAGTGCGTTTAGCATACGGTTGCTGCTACCATTACAAAAAATAAAAAAATCAGTAAATGACGCGACTCCGGTGACATCCAGAAGGACAATATTTTCCCCTTTTTTTTCTTCAAGAGCGTTCACCAGCTTCTTTGCGGTTTCTACGGTATTCAGACTGCACCTCAATTCCAAATTTTGATAAAGTATATCCCAGATTCTATCACTTTGTCGTATTAAGCAGTTTAAAAGCCGAAATTTGTGTATATATCGGCCCGGTTTGAGAAAGTTGACTTTTAAATAATACAATTTCACTCACATTAAGACTAACCGGATCTCTTTCCTGCTCTCTCTTTGCTATCTCCTGTAAGAATTCCAAATCGGAGGAAGGTAAATTTTCCCGGATCCTTCCCAGTGTAAGGTGTGGTGAAAATCTTTTTTCTTCTTTTGGAAGGCCTGCTGAATAACATTCATTTTCAATTAAGGATTGGAGTTTAAACAACTTTTGCTCATGTTTGATCCCTACCCAAACAACCCTTGGTTGTTGAAAATTGGGAAAGCAACCTATTCCGGTACAAAATATCTCAAAGCTAGATATAGCCTGTCCAACAACCCCAAGCGCTTTATTGATCTGCACAACCTGGTTTACTTCAATTTCTGCCAGGAATTTAAGTGTCAAATGTGTTTTGGAAGGATCAGCCCAGGTCACACCTTTAGTAATACCTGACTTTAGTTCCTTTCGAATTTCAGTCATTTTTTGAATAATTACCTGATTAAATGGTATAGCAATGAACGCTCGCATATGTTTAAACCCATTTTTTATCAAATTTGAAAGCAATTCCAACCCACTATACATCAATTCTAGATTGTGGTATAAGGAAATTACCCTGCCGTGTTCGTGATGCTGCGACTGCGGTTTTGCGCCAACAGTTTACAAACGGATCCTACTCTTACAGTAGTGACGCGATAGGCTTAGGCCAAGGCGGATCTACTGGGTCGGGGTCTTACCTGCTTTTGCAGGTGCAAAACTACGCAGCACATCGGC
Source organism: uncultured Leptolinea sp. (assembly GCA_964404415.1). Classification (GTDB taxonomy): domain Bacteria; phylum Chloroflexota; class Anaerolineae; order Anaerolineales; family Anaerolineaceae; genus Leptolinea. The sequence continues at coordinate 34,034 of CAYOKC010000029.1, forward strand.
ATGGCGGGGGTTTCTTAAATAGAAAAGGCATGTCAGTGAACTGACATGCCTTTTTATTTATTCGAGTGTTGCCGCTGGTTTATTCCCTCTACCCACTCCAAAATACTGGA
>CAYOKC010000030.1:0-4020 GCA_964404415.1 uncultured Leptolinea sp.
TTGTCTTTTTGATCTTGTAGCCGGACAATTTGCAGTACGCGTTGAATCTCGTTTGCCGGCAATCCCCGCAGAGTTTGAAATATACGCAGGTTTTCCTGGCCGCTCAAATGACCGTAGCATGCCGGTGATTCGATAAGCGAACCTACCGATTTCAATATTCCAAGACGGTTCCGTTCATTTACCTCCTGCCCGAAAACTTTTATTGTTCCGCATGTTGGTTTTGCCAGGCCCAGGATCAACTTGAGGGTGGTCGATTTCCCAGCTCCATTGGGGCCAAGAAACCCGTAAACAGCCCCTTCGGGAACATGCAAATCAAGGTCTTTAACCCGCAGCACTTTTCCATATTGTTTACTTAATCCATTCGTTTCGATAGCATCCATTTAAGAATATCTCCTTGAATTTTGATCAAGAAGACTATAGACGAATTACCTTACGGTACTTTGAAGGTTACCTTACATTTACCTTAATCCTTGTCAAACGCGATTTCCGCATTTTTCTTTTTGGTATGATGGTAATTGTCATATGAAAGATATATTTGATTGCCGCATTCTGATCGTGGATGATGAGATGGCTTTATGCAAAATGGTCAGAGACATTTTGCAGAATGAAGGCTTCGTGCGCGTCTTTACAGCGTATGACTGTCACCGAGCCAGAGAGATTTTTCATACCCAACCACCGGATTGTTTGATCCTGGATGTCATGTTGCAGGATGGAGATGGATTTGAAGTGATGCGGGAATTCCGTTCATCCTCTTCCGCACCCGTTCTTTTTCTTTCCGCACGCGATGAAGATGAAAACCGTCTCCTTGGCTTGGGGCTGGGGGCGGATGATTACATCACAAAACCATTCCTGCCTCGTGAGTTGATCCTCCGGTTAAAAGCCATTCTGACACGTACGTATTTCCCAATTTCCACAAAGCAGTCAGAGAAACCCTGCTTCCGGTTGGGAAATGCCGAGGTTGACTTGAACACGGGAAGTATTCGGACAGAGCGGGGAGAAGAAAGTTTGACGGCAAAAGAATACGCTTTACTGGAAGCGCTATATGAAAATCGCGGCCGGATCGTAACCGGCGACGTACTTTGCCGGGCAGCCTGGGGGAATAATCTGTATGGCCTGGAAAATACTCTAATGGTGCACATCAGGCGGCTAAGGGAAAAAATTGAGCCTGAACCATCACAACCCAGATATCTGTTGACCATGCGCGGGTTGGGATACAAGTTGATCACAGAGTAGATTAATATGAAAAGTCTGATGAGAATACTGGTTCGCTATGTGCTAACAGCTTCCGGGATCGCATTGATACTGGCAGCCTTAAATCTGGTGTTGTTAATTAGCTGGATTGAGGCCACCGGTGACATTTCTAAATATGAGTACCGGATTTCTCAAGTAGCCGCGGCCCTGACCTCATACCAGGGAACGTATACAATGTCAGATATTGGCCAAAAAGCCATGGAAAACCGGTATCAATGGGCCATGCTGCTCAATGATCAGGGAAAAGTCATCTGGAGTCACAATTTGCCGGATGGTTTGCCCGACCAGTACTCTGTTCGGGATGTAGCCAGTTTCACTCACTGGTATCTGAATGATTATCCGGTTTATGTCTGGCAACACCCGGATGGACTTCTGGTATTGGGGGAACCTCGGGGCAGCCGCTGGAAAACCGACCTGGAAATGTCAACCTCCGCCCTCAATACAACTATCGCCTGGGTCCCTGTCGTCATACTATTAAACATTGTAGCCGCCGTCATCCTGGCGATATTACTGGGACTGAGGCTATTTCGATCTTTAAGAATTCTGGTAAATGGAATCGAAGAAATCGGTGACGGAAATTCAGTCGATCTACCAACCGGCGGATTATTGGGCGATCTGGCAGGCAAGTTGAACAGGACCTCCGATTTATTGCGAAAACAGGATATTGCTTTGGCCAAACGTGATGACGCCCGCGCGGCCTGGATTGCCGGGATATCCCATGACATCCGTACACCATTATCCATGATCATGGGATATGCCAGTCAATTGGAAGAAAATCCCCGGCTTGTGGATGTTGACCGTGAACAGGCCGGCATAATCCGCCGGCAAAGTCAAAAGATTAAAACACTGGTTGATGATCTCAATCTAACATCCAAACTGGAGTATGCCATGCAGCCTCTTCAGGAGACCAGTATTATGCTGGCGAAGCTTCTGCGAAACCTGGTGGCTGACTTTTTGAATAACAATCTTGACAAACGTTTCCAGATTGAATTGGATATTGATCCCAATGTACAGGGAATGGTTATTATCGGGGATGAAAAATTGCTGGTAAGGGGAATAACGAATTTAATTAACAACAGCATTGAACATAATCCAACTGGTTGTTCCATTCATGTTTGTCTGAGCCGTCAAAATGACGCCTGCAAAATACAGGTGGAAGATGATGGAAAGGGGTTTCCTCAGGGAGTACTGGATGATATGAGTAACCCGGTAAATCCCTCAAAGGATAAAAAACAGGGACTGGGTTTATTAATTGTCCGTCAGATTATTCAGGCGCATGGAGGATCAATAAAGCTCAATAATCTTCAACCAGCCGGGTGTTCAGTTCAGATCAGTTTACCGCTGATTGCCCCCGTAGAATAAACATCATTTGCCTGGATTAGTAGGTTGGGTCACACATGACCCAACCTACTACGTGTCCATCACATATTCCGTTGTGAAAAAGCACCCTGTCATCTTGATGCCAATCCATATAGTTTTATATCCATGTTCCCACAAGTCACTTCTTTCCCTTCATGATTGTGATTCCCTTCGCGGCGTATGGCTCTACCATTTCCTCTGTTGCTTCCGGTTCGGTGACGATATATGTCAGGTCTGAAATTGACGCCACGCTATACGGTGCGCCGGTGCCCAACTTGTCCACTGTGGCCAACGCGGCGACCTCGGCAGAATTTGTTACCATCACCCGCTTTACCTGTGACTCTTCATAATCCGGTGTGCTCACTCCCAATTCTGGGTGCAGGCTGCACACGCCCAGCATGCACAGATCGGCATGAATGGCAGAGAAGGCTTCCACTGCGGCCGCGCCTATGGTCACCAGGGACGACGATAGTATGTGCCCTCCGATCATTACGGTTTGCACATCCCGGTACTCCGCGAGGGCGATGGCGATTGGTGGGCTATTAGTCACAATGGTGGCATGCAGCCCGATGGGTAACTGGCGGGCAATTTCCAGTGTGGTGGTGCCACCATCCAGAATGATCACCTGGCGGTTGCGCACCAGCGAAACGGCTGTTTTGGCGATGTTAATTTTTGCGTCGCTGCTGATCAATTGGCGTTCCCGGTAACTTACGCCGGCTGGTGAGCGCAGCAACGCGCCGCCGTGCACCCTTTGGATCAAACCGGCATCCGCCAGGTCGCGTAGATCGCGGCGGATGGTATCTTCGGAGACAAAGATAGCCGCCGATAGATCCGCCGCCACGATCTTGCCATCGCGCCGCAGGGTTTCCATAATGATCTGCTGCCGTTCTTCCTTCAGCATACACCACTCCTATCAATTGCGTTAATATGCGTGTTTGTACTTGACTTTGCGTTTATATGCATGTATTATCGTATTTATCCACGAGGTTGTCAACCGCGGGTTTCGGCGGATTGAATTGAAAGAGAAAGAATGAGAACATCAAAAGCTACTATTATTTTATCGTGCATCGTTTTTATTGCCCTGGGAATTCTGACGGCGACCATTGGGCCTGTTCTACCCGATCTGGCCGGGAACACACTATCCACACTGGAGGCCGTTGGTTCGATCTTCACGGCAATTTTTCTCGGTGCGTTCCTGGCGCAAATCGCGGCCGGTACTCTGGCAGACAGGTTCGGTCCACGCCCGGTGTTGATCGCGGGAATTGTGATTATGAGCGTGGGGATGGTGGGGGTCACCCTGAGCAATTCTATTTTTCTCATGTTCGCGAGCGGCCTGTTGGCCGGATTGGGGCATGGCGCGGTGGATATCAGTGTGAACCTGCTGGCAGCGCGTGTCTTTCAAGAACGCAG
>CAYOKC010000030.1:4030-34060 GCA_964404415.1 uncultured Leptolinea sp.
AGTACGGCCGCTGTCAACCTCGTCAATTTCTTTTTCGGCGTCGGCGCGGTAACCGGCCCCGCGATGGCCAGCTTCACCATCAACCGCTGGAACACGGGTATCCCGGTGATCTGGGTGGGGATAGGGGTTGTGCTGCTGTGCATCCCGTTCATCGGCTTTTTTATGCTTTCTCCGGTGGATCATGTGTCAAAATCGGCTCAAACATCTTCCAGCGCGCCATTTTACCGCTCACCGTTGCTGTGGATTGCCGGGATGATCCTTTTCCTGTACGTCGGTTCAGAAAACGGTATGGGAGGTTGGACGGGGACTTACCTTCAGCAGTCCATTTCGATCCCGGCGGATCAGGCGGCACTTATCGTCTCCGGTTTCTGGATGACGCTTACCCTGGGCCGGTTGATCGCCGCCTACCTGGGCACAAAATGGACGGCAGACCGGCTTATGGTTATCAGCTTATCTGGCGCGGTTCTCAGTGCATTGATGCTGGCCCTGTCAACCGGCAACATGATGTTGACAGTCACCTCAGTCTTGATGGTCGGCCTTTTCTTTGGCCCGGTTTACCCGACAACATTTTCGATCAGCGCGTCCTTATTCAAGGAATCATCCGGTAAAGCAGCCGGTTTGATCGTGGCACTGGCCAGCCTGGGCGGTATGATCCTTCCACCTCTGCAGGGTGTGGTGTTAACCCGGTTGGGTAACCAGGCCAGCGTCGTTATGATCGCGGTATTCGCTGCCGGTATGCTGGGTGTCAATTTCATCCGCGGGAGGGTTATCAAGCGTGGAGAAAAACCGGTTCTTCCCGAAGTTGAAACCGTCACTGTGAAATAGTATTGAAAATGTAGCCACTGGAATCCAGAATACCATTGATGGCGGTGATAGTTCTCTCACAGCCGACTGTCACCGATAAAAAATGAACCGGGTGTTTTTTTCAAAACGCCCGGTTCGTTTGTTTTATAAAAATTTAATCCAGTGTTTCGCCCATGATTTCTTCGATTCGGTCAAGGATATCATCTGTCATCAGGGGGATCATCTCAGCCGCCCCCAGGTTTTCATCCAACTGCTCAAGATGGGTGGCGCCGGTGATAACCGAGCTGACTTCCTTACGCCGTAAGATCCAGGCAATGGAAAGCTGGGTGATGGTCATGCCCAGTTCTTCCGCCAGGTCTGAAAGTTGCCGGACTCGATCTATGTTTTTCTGTGTGATGTGGTCCTGGATCCATGCCATATCCGGCAAGGATGCCCTGGATCCTTCAGGAATACCATCATTATATTTTCCGGTCAGGATACCAAAGAAAAGCGGGCTGTAGGTGGTAAGGCCTAGTCCGAAATCTTTGCACAATGACGACAATTCCCACTCAACACGGCGGCGGTGGAACAGGTTGTACTGCGGCTGTTCCATGGTCGGAGGGATGAGCCAGTATTGACGGGCCAGGCCATACGCCTGTGCCACCTGGCCGGCTTCCCATTCCGATGTTCCCCAGTACAGGATCTTCCCGCGGTGGATCAGGTCATCCATGGTGCGGACGACTTCTTCGATCGGTGTATCCGGGTCGAAGCGGTGGCAGAAATACAGATCAATGTAATCCGTACCCAGCCGCTTCAACGTCGCGTCTATGGATTCAGTGATGTGCTTCCGCGAAAGCCCCCGCCCGTTGGGGCCGCTGGATGTAGGATAAAAGACTTTCGAAGATAAGACCAGGTTTTCACGGGGAAGGGTTTTGATGGCTTTGCCCATCACAATTTCCGCCTGACCATTGGCATATACATCGGCGTTATCAAAGAAATTTACACCCTGATCATATGCCGCGTGCACCAGGTCGATGGCTGTTGCTTCCTTGATCTGCGATCCAAACGTCACCCATGAGCCAAGGGATATCTCGCTCACTTTCAAACCGGAATGGCCCAATCTGCGATAATGCATTATTTTCTCCTTAGTGATTACGGTTCATCATTGCCGGAGCCGATTCCCATCGGTTTCCATTTTTCTGAATCTTCCCGCAACCGGTGTTGAATTCCACCCCGGTTATGCAAACTGTCAAAGCCATCCGGTTTGATGAACATATCGTCCGCGTCCAGCAGCCCGCTAACGCCGTGCTGGCCGGGTTCCAACCGTCTGCTTTGACAGAACCGGCAGGTTTTCGGATCGTGGGGCTTGTAGTCAACCGGCTCTTCATAGGTGGTGATGAAACCTTCGTAATTCCGTAAGACGATCTTGTGGTCTGACATGCTGATCATATAGCTAGGACCAACGGGGATCTTTCCGCCGCCGCCCGGCGCGTCGACAACATACGTGGGTACCGCGTAACCGGAGGTGTGTCCGCGCAGGGCTTCGAGGATTTCGAATCCTTTGGCCACCGGTGTACGGAAATGCCCGGCGCCTTCCACCAGGTCGCACTGGTACAGATAATACGGACGGACCCGGATGCGAACCAGGTCTTGTACCAGTTTTTTCTGGATGTGGGGACAGTCATTGATGCCTGCCAGCAAAACCGATTGATTTCCCAGCGGAATACCGGCGCGCGTTAATTTATCACACGCGTCAGCCAGCTCTGCTGTGATCTCATTGGGGTGGTTAACGTGAATATTCATCCAGAGCGGATGAAAACGCTGCAGCATATCGGTTAATTCATTCGTCACGCGCTGGGGCATAAATACGGGCACTCGGGTTCCGATCCGGATAATCTCTACATGTGGAATTTCGCGCAATTTCGTCAGCAGTTCTTCCAGCACTTTGGGCGCCAGCGTCAGGGGATCGCCGCCGGACAGCAATACATCTCGGATCTGTGGGGTCCGGCGGATGTACTCCAGTTGGGCCTCGAAATCTGTACGGGAAAATGTGGCTGTCGGGTCACCAACTATGCGGGAGCGGGTGCAATAGCGGCAGTAAGACGCGCACTGGGTTGTCACAAGCATCAACACCCTGTCAGGGTAGCGGTGGACCAATCCCGGCACAGGGGAATGGCGATCTTCTGCCAGAGAATCTTCCATCATACCGGTAAAGGGTTGAATTTCACCGGCTGTGGGAATAACCTGTTTACGGATCGGGTCATCCGGATCGTCGGGATTAATCAGCGACGCGAAATATGGGGTTATCTCTACCCTGAAAAGATGGGAGGCGGATAGCGCTTTTTTCTCGCTGTCTGTTAATGGGAAGACTTTTTCAAAATCTTCAATGGAATTCAATCTGTGGCTTAGCTGCCAGTGCCAGTCATTCCATTTCTCATCAGGGATATCAGTAAAAATGGGCGCCCTACGGGTAGGGAACGATAATGGGGACATAATTTTTCCTTTATATATGACGAATTGCCCTAACGCAATTATATAAAAAAAGGCAGGACGGTCAAACCCGGCAGGTCATAATCACGAACCGCAAATGAGGTTTTATTGGCACCTTTGATAGTACCTATTTTGGTTTAGAGGATGGTCAAATACCGCTTACCATCAAAGATATCGTAAAAGCGATTGGGTACCGATCGGATTCCCACCATAAGAGAACTAGTTCGGGTTATTAACCCTTGTTTTTCATCACGCTGATAATGGAGTGAATTGCAGTCAGCACATAGTGTACATCTTCATCATTCATCCCTGGAAACAGCGGCAAGGTCACTTCACGGGCGGCTACGGATTCTGTTTTTGGTAAAGAAATGCCAGGGAACCGCTGGCGGTAATAACTAAAATGATGAACAGGAGGGTAATGAATGCTGGTTTGAATGCCGGATTTTCGCATTTCCTGCATAAAATTCTGCCGATTTATTTCTTCAGGAAGAAGCATTGGGAAAATATGATATGAAGATTGGCCGGGTGAATCCAGGAAAGGTACATCAATACCATCCCCTGCCTGGTTCAACCCTTTTCTATACATTTCGGTAATGACCTGACGGCGGGAGTTGCCGGCAGGCAATTTCTGTAGTTGGGCTAATCCCAGGGCAGAGCGGATCTCATCGATTCGATAATTATGACCCAGGGCAATAACATCGTAAGTATAAGCATGCCCAAGATGACGGTCCATGGTAAGAGTGGTCATACCATGTGATCTTAATAATCTAACCTGCTCAGCAATATCATCCCGGTTTGTAACCAGCATTCCACCCTCGCCGGTAGCCAGGTTTTTGTTGGAGAAAAAGCTAAAACAGCCCATATCTCCCCAGGTTCCCAGGGCACGTCCCTGTAAAGACGCCCCGGGAGCATGGGCCGCATCTTCAATAAGCATTAAATTGTGTCTTTTCGCGATTTCCAGGATTTCATTCATCTGGCATGGGAATCCGCCATAATGAACAACAATCAGTGCTTTGGTGCGGGGAGTAATTTGTTTTTCGATTTCTTCGGGGGATATATTTAAATTTGAAGGGCCATTAATATCAGCAAAGCGAACTTCAGCCCCTGTATATAATACCGAGTTTGTACTGGCGACAAATGTTAAAGCGGGGGCAATCACTTCATCCCCGGTTTTCAATCCAGCCGCTAAACAAGCGAGGTGCAATGCATCTGTGCAATTCGACACGGCGAAGGCATGTTTTGCACCTGCAAAGTGAGCAAATTGGTTTTCAAATTCCTGTGTTACCGATCCCATGGTTAACCAGTGGCTGCGAACGACATTGAGAACTGCGTCTTCTTCCTCAGAACCATAATCAAGACCGGAAAGTGGAACGCGTATATCCATAGATCCTCTTCTTTCAATTCCTAATTAAAAAAACGCTCAATTTACTTTTTTTTCAAACACCCAGAAAAGAATCAACCGGCAAGGTAGTTATTATCAGGACTCAGTATTGGGCAGTAGAGAATCCTCTCCCAGAATTTGAGGTTTAATTTTTTCAAATTCAACTACCGCCTGTTCATAATCGTCAATTCTTCCAAGATCCATCCAGTAACCGGAGTATGGAAAACTGGCTACTTTTTCCCCTGCCTCCATTAATCTTATGATCAAATTGGGAAGATCAAGATACTCATTGTATTTAATATAGGACAAAACACGAGGCTCAAAGATATAGACACCCATACTGACATAAAAATCGTAGCAGGGTTTTTCAATATACCCGGTAATTTCATAATCGCCATTGGTTTCAATAACCCCGAAGTCGATTTTGACCTTTCGTTCATGTGCGGCGATGGTTGCTATCGCCCCCTTTTCTTTATGGTAATCCACCAGTTCTTTCATATTCAAAGTGGTTAACACATCACCATTGCATACCAAAAATGTTTTATCCAGACCTGAAATGAGAGAAATGGGTCCTGCCGTTCCCAAAGGATGGTTTTCAAAACTATAATCAATTTTCAACTCCAACCGGTGGCCATCCTGGAAAAACGCGCGCATAAGTTCAGCAAGATGACCCACCGTGATCACAACCTCATCGACCCCGTATGTTTTCATCTGTCGTAAAAGGATTTCCAGAATTGGCATATCGCCAATTGGCATTAATGGCTTGGGCAATATCTTTGTATAGGGGGCCAGTCGGGTTCCTTTACCTCCAGCCAGAACAACTGCTTTCATGATGATTTCTCCTTGTTAATCTACCATTTCAATCAATTAACACTTTTGGATCATCTCATCCGAAACGGGTTTTTCTAGATCTGATATTGGTTTGGACGATAAAAGCTCAAGTTTTTGGCTATCCATTCAATGGTACGGGTCAAGCCATCATGTAGATTGACCTGCGGAACCCACCCCAGGTGTTCTTTTGCCAACCGATTGTCCGAAATAAGGCGCATTACCTCGCTTTTTTCTGGTCTTAGACGCTCGGTTTGCACATCAATAGAAATTGGTTTGCCGAGAATGATTTTGATCTCTTCGACCAATTGAGCTATGCTGATGTCTTCTCCAACTCCAAGATTGAAAGTACAACCTTCTATTCCATTTACCATGGCAGAACGAAGGAAACCTTCAACCGTATCAGACACAAAAGTAAAATCACGCCTGGCATCCAGATTTCCTAAACTGATCGAATCATGGGTAAGGGCTTGAGTAATGATGGTGGGAATAACAGCCCGGGCGGATTGACGTGGACCGTAAGTGTTGAAGGGACGCAGGGTCACGACTGGCAGATTGTACGTGCGGTAAAAACTCTCGGCGATTTTATCAGCTCCAATCTTGCTGGCTGAGTACGGTGATTGTCCTTGAAGGGGGTGGTTTTCATCGATTGGCACTTTGATAGCCGTGCCATAGACTTCGCTGGTAGAAGTATGCACTATACGTCTGACCCCCTGATCACGTCCGGCCAGAAGGACATTTAATGTGCCCATCACATTGGTTTCAATAGAATCCGCCGGATGTTGATATGAATATGGAATTGCAATTAACGCTCCCAGATGAAACACTGTGTCCACCATTTTCATGGCAGCGTTAAGTGTGTTCAGATCACGCAAATCACCACTGATGATTTCCAGGTTATTAAAGACATCTGGAGATACCCAGCGTAACATTCCCGAATCTCCCCGGGAATTATAGTGAACAAAAGCTTTTACATGAGCCCCATTCTCAACTAACTTTTCAACAAGATGACTTCCAATAAAACCACCTGCGCCTGTGATCAAAACTGATTTATTCTGCCAGAATTCTTGTTGATCAGATTGAAATGACATCCAGATTACTCCCTTTTTTTTCAAAGTTTGCTGTGTCCATCACAAAACAACCTCTTTACTGATATCTTCATCCATGGGATAGCTAAATTTTGCATGAAATCGCAAAACTCTTCCGTTTAATTTAAAGGGTTCAGATAGACAGGAAGAAATTCTGGCAATTATCAAGTCAATCGTGGTTTGATCTGGAATTCCTTCCAGGATCATAGCAAATTCAAATTCACGTAACCTTGCCAGGGTATCGCTTTCTCTGGTTTGTTGATGAAGACGTTCAGATATCTCTTTTATTACTTTGTCTTTGGCTTCATGCCCATGAACCCGTTCAACATTTTTTAGTTCGGTAATATTGATATGTAGTACGGCAGGATGGGTTTTGTATCGTTTGGCCAGTGCAAGTGATTTTTTAAGCCGGTCTTGAAAAAGAGACAGGTTTGGAAGTCCGGTAATATCATCATGAACGATTGCCATTTCCATATTTATCTCAGATTCGACGTAATCTTTAAAAGGCGTAAGCTGCGTGTCAAGCAATTTGATGAATTTATCAAGAAATACAAGTTGAATCTGGGAATCCTTGCAAAGTTTGATGGTTTGTTCTTTAAGATCGGAAGGTATATGGGGGGTCGTAACAAGGATCAAACCAATATCATATTTTTCGACCAGCTTTGGTATATCAGAGATTCTGCCAAGAACCTGGCAGCCATCCACCCACATGCCATATTTCTGGTAACAATCATCATCTACAATACCAATGTATGTAAAAGCAAATTTAAAATTCTTTCGGCGCAGGAACCAGGCTGCTGCTTCACTGCCTTCCCCCAAACCCACAATCAAGGCGTGTTCACCTACCATATTGAGACCACGCCGCATGTTTAACCAGCGTTGGGCAATTGCGGTGACCAGACGCAGGCGATACCTTGTGACGATAAAACCTATCGTCGCCATCAGTCCAATCGTAAAGATCATCGATTCTGGGAGGGCTGGAAAGGGCAGGAAGGAAAAGAGGGATTGGAGAAAATTGAAGCCCAAAACAGTCAGTGTGACTATTCCACCGGAAAAGACGAGACCAAGCGAATCTTCTACTGTGGCTCTTGACCATTCAATCCGGTTGTTCCGGGTAATAAAATTGATCCCACTGAAGAGAACTGCCAGGATAATTGTCAGAATGGTTAGATAGGGTAATCCCCAGTCCAACGGTCCCTGAAGCCGCCATAAAACGCCGGCAAAAGCGACAGAAAGGAATGAAGAGAGTAAATCCAGAACAAACCATGAAATATAGCGATTTACCAAACGGGAAACCACTCCTGAGAACAGGTAACCCTCCGGTATCTTGATACTGACCATATTGGGAATAATAACGATGGCTGTCCAAAAAAGAATATCAATATCCGACCCTGCGGTGTGGTTGCGCACATAAAGACGGTCTAGGCGCATTTTGTCAGGTAAAACGCTCGTAAAATAGTCTCCCATCACATCGGATGACGAGAGCAGATTTTCTTCATCATGGTAGAGAATACTTGCCGGACTGGTAATGCCAGGCCGCATGGATAATATTTCTTTTCGGTCTTTTTCAGGCCATTCTTTGGCTATTTCTACATCTTCAGGACGCGGTCCGACCAGACTCATTTCACCGATTAATACATTCCATAGTTGAGGCAGCTCGTTTATTTTGGTATCCCGCAACCAATGGCCAAATGGGGTAATGCGGTTATCTTCTTTTTGTGTGATCCGAGGTCCCTGATAACTCTGGTCATTTTCATACATAGTTCGAAATTTTAAGATTCGAAAAGTACATTCTCTTTTCCCCATTCGGAGTCCCCAGTAAAAAACCGGGCCGGGAGAATCACGCTTAATTAGAATTGCAATCAATACAAACAATGGAGATAAAAGTATTAAACCAATAAAAGACGCGATGATATCAAAAAAACGTTTGAATACGTCATTTATAAACCTTATCATTGAAAAGGCCAAAACATTATTTAGGTTTATAAGAGTTGCTTTTAGCGGATGTTGAGTGGAATGATCCATACCATCCTTCTCTTTTTACTCTAAATATATGTGCTTCGATACTCAGATATGCAATTTGGCCAGACTTGTTCTTGTAGCGGCTTCTTGCCTTCTATGTAAAAACGCACCATACCATCTGCTTTACAAAGGGTATTATTTCCCGTAAATGCATGCATTATGGTGGCTAAAAACTTGTGACTCAACTTGTTTACAAAGGGAGCGATCATGGGGTGAAAAACTACACGCTGCCGCACTGGTCTGGCACTAAAATTCATTCGGAATTTGAAATCATTGATACTTTCGGGGGCGTCCAGAGAGTGCAATGATAAAAACACTTCCCGAGCACCTTCCTGAGACAGCATATTACTGGTAGCCACAAAATACAAACCATTATTGACATGGATCGTGAAATATTTTTGATGGCTTAATTCATACAATAAAAAGTAGGAATCATCAATGCGGGCTGTGATCATGGCAGCAGCCAATTCACCTTCCACAATTGCGGCCCAGGCTTCAAATCCAGGCAACCCTTCGGCTGCCCAACACAACTTATCCCAATCAGTCTGCCTCATGCTATTGAGACGGCCCTGCCGGGTAAGCGTATCTTTTTGCAGAATCCAACCTTCATCCGCTAATTTGGAAAATGAGATTTGCTCTATTTGACTATTCTTCATCCCCTGGCGAATGTTGTAACGGGTTTTGCTTGACAAAATATCCAGATCGTAGGGAGATTGTTGGTACACATGGTAACTTACCAATCCATCAGAAGCCTCAAGGGGCGTGGAATACCGTAATGCCAGAACACCCCTATTGACAAGAAGTTCATGCAACTCCGCTTCTGTTGGTTGAATGATCCAATTATAAGGAAATGCCTGAAGAACCCGCGGCCCTGCATCATACCAATAACTACTTTCGGTTTTAATAACATCATGCCCCTGCCGGCGGAGCCATTCAGAAAAGTTTTCAACATTCATGAAAAATACCTCAAGTTTCTACTATTGAATGAAGGGGTTTTGACTCCACCATAAAATGGGTCATGTTTCGTTATTTCTGGATGGAACCTTAATTGGGTAATCATTCTTATGCTATTTCTTTTTCAATGAATCGAGATATAAATCAAAAGTTTCTTTAAACATGCGGTCGATTGTATAACGGTCCAATACCCGTTGTTTTGCCGCGGAACTACAGTTTTTTGCCAAATCAGGATCTTGGACATAACGGGCAATAGAATGGGCAATCAGTTCGGGAGATTGAGGAGGAACAATCAAACCCGTCACTTCGTGTTCGATGAGTTCGGCATTGGGCAAAATTGAGGTTGTTACGATCGGTTTACAGGAAGCCATAGCCTCCAACAGGGAGATCGACATACCTTCCCAAAGAGATGGACTGACAAAGATATCAATTGCAGCCAGAAATGCGGGAATATCCTCTACAAATCCCAGCAGACGCACGTGTTCACTAATTTTTAAAGAAGATATCAAATCTTCAAGGTCCTGACGATCGGATCCGTTTCCGGCCAATAACAGGGTTAAGGGCGTATTGGGTAAAAGGGATTTGAGATATGGGATAGCGCGAATTAAAGATCCATTATCCTTCTGAGGAGCAAGCCGGCCGGTGTTACCCAATAAAATATGATTATCAGGAAATCCTAAATCTTTCCGGAAAGCGTTTCGAGATCCATTTTGCGAGGCAGCGATAAAAGGTTCCGGTTCAATGCCATTACAAATGATTTTAAGTTTGGAAAGCGGGGCAATATGATAGATATGTGCCTGTTGTTCTGTGGCATAACTGACACATATAGCTTTTGTTGAAACTGCCGTCGCCAGGTATTCGAGAGGAGTATAAATGACGCGTTCTTTCAACCCGGAAAACTCAGTCACAGTCCACCCGGCTTGATGATGAAGAATTACCGGTACACCTGTTAAAAATGCCGCCAACCGGCCCAAAAAGCCGGGTGTGGCAGTGTACGTATGAACAACATCGTAGTGCCCTTTTCTCAGCAACCTGATAATTTGAAAGAATGCCTGTAAATCTTTAAATAACGCAATATTTCGTGGAATTAATATATTTGTGATGATATTAAGTCCCGAAATTTTATTGAGTTCAACGGTACAGGATGGATCTGTAGCCAGAATATCCACCTGCCAGCCTTGAGATAACAGGAAACGGCACCACCTGATAATTAGATAATCACCGCCGCCATAAGGAGAATCTCCAACAATTTGAAGAGACTTCATTCGTTTAACCCCTGTCTTACTCAGGTTCCAAAAAAAGTCAAATTTCCTGATCAGTTACCAGGCATTACCAGATGATTTTTGTAAATTTGCCCGATGGTATTATGAAGTTCGGGGTGTTTCGATAGGTAATCGTCGTAAAGGGAATCGAAAGACCACACATACCAGATAACGCCATCCACTCCGGACGCGTACACGATATCTGCCAGCATATTCATGTCATTAGCATTTGGCATCCGTAAATTTGACGATTTTTGACCAAAAGATTGCATTAACCAGACAATTTTGCTATTGGGGGCGCGTTGATTTGCAATTGCCATGTCATTTTTTATTTGTATTTTGAGTTCATCGATTTTATCTTCGTCGTCTGTAAACGGATAATACCAGGTAGCACAATAGTCACAAACTCCATCAGCAAAAGCGGTCTCTGTGCTATAGGATGTCCAATAACTCATACTGTCAACGGCAGAGAATATTGGAACATTGGCGATATCTTTAATTTGTTTATACAGTTGCTGTAGCTGGCTGGTAGTATATCCACATCCAAAACATTCCTGCCAGTAAGGTTCATTGAATACATAAACTGAAAACAAAGCCGGATGTGTGGCGACAGTCTGGAAGAAAGAGCGAGCCTTCGAATCAATAGTCCAATTTGTTCCATTCCATGTCCAACCCTGGGGCCATAACCAGGCGTTGACTTTAATCCCTGCTTCTTGAGCCAAATCCAATTGTTCTAACCAGATTTTCGGGTCTCCGTCGTGAGAAAATGTTTGACTTACCATTTCAACACCCAACAGTTTAACAATGGAGAAATCCTCTGCGGGGACAAAATCCATCCCGTAGAAAGGATGTGAAGATCTATCGGCAACGGGAGTTGTTGATATGCTTATTGTGGGTGTTTTGATGGAAAAAAATCCAACAATACCTGCCAGTATCATTCCCATGCCAATTTTTATAATCCTATCCATTATTTTCCTTTGTTGTATAGAAGTCCAAATAAGCCCAGGCAATTCCAAGGACAAACCAAAAGTGTCTCCAATGGATGGAATCGATTACAAAACTGTTGATTAACTGGCCAATAACGATAGCAAGAATGACCTTGGCGGAAATTATCCGCAGATGATATTTTTCTTTTAGCGCCAGGTTGAAAGTAGCAAAAACGATTCCACCCAGCAGGGAAAGTAATGAGAACAGGCCAACTACGCCCTGTTCTGCCAATGTTCTGACATAAAGGCTGTGTGCATCTGACCACATACCAGGGCCAACTCCCAGTGGTTGGGAAAGTCCTGCAATTATTCCAGCCGCCTGATTCCTGAAGCGCTCAATATCATAACCCTGTAGTTGCATTCGGTCCTCTACCAGATTATTAAGCCCGAAAATTTGAATGGAAGAAACGGCTACCAGGGCAAAAGAAGCCATAATGACCATAAAAATTATGCCTCGCCAGGAATCTCTTCGAAAGACAAAGAATAATATGATGCAGCTGCTAACGATTAAATTGAACCAGACAGCTCGTGATAAAGAAAGGATTGCTCCAAAGGCCATCATCAATGCTAGAAATGCCAAAAATCCATTGCGAATTGGTTTTGAGGAGGACTGCATTACGTTATAAATAAGCCAAAGCGCTGAAACAAGAGCAAATGGGCCGAATACATTGGGGTCTTTAAAGAAGCCAACACCGCGAACGGACCAATCCAATACCGCAAAAGGTAAGTCGAACCCTAGAAACCCCAAAACTACAACAAATGAATTTATTACCACACTAACCGTATATCCCAGCAATAACATTAAGAAGTTTTGTGGTTTTGTGGCATACATGCGCGTAAATACGAATAATGCCAGCATATAAAGGGTTATACCCAGGTATCGAAAACTGTCATAATCCAGGGCGGTCATGAGTACCGAGGCTAAATTGGTCAGGATCAAACCAAACAGCCCCACTAAAATGTAAATCCTGTATCTAGAGGGTGTGTTTGGCAATTCAAGGCGGCCTGTTAATAAGCCGATTCCAAATAATGGAATTAATAACAGGTCAAAAGTCGCCGGTTCATTGCGAACGAATCCAATTAAACAGAAGGTCAAGAAAACCAGTGCATCATATTTAAACAAACCCAATGCTAATATCAGAATAATGGCAGGCGCTATTAAATATGTCCATTCGATGAGTCCAAGCGCGGGTATTTGTAGTGAAACCAAAATTGCAGCAATGCCACTCAAAACGATTAGTGGAATAGCAACAAGCAAAAAGGTGATCGTTTGTTTTTTTCGTAGCGGATTGGTGTTATTGTTGGTGAAATTCATCGAATAAGTCCTTGCTGACTGATCCATTGAGAAAAATTATTCACCAGGGTACGCATTTCTACGATTTGCAAACAGAAGGCCGTCACACCATAGGTAACCATCCCCACAAACAAAACACTCAAAATTGTGATCAGGGATTGTATTGATAAGGATATGCTCGTTGTGATCAATCCTCTAGTTAAAAGCATTTGAAAAACTATCAATACAATAACCATAACCCCGGTGGCAACAGAAGATTTAAATATGCTTACACCAAGAAACCGCATATCCAATTCGGCTAATCGACGTTTTGATGACCACAAAGCAAACAAACAGGTGGCAATGGTTGATAATGAAATACTAAAAGCGATTGCGGTGGGTCCAAATTTTTGAATCAAAACCCAACTCAGGCCAATAGTAGTCACCCAATTTATCAAGTTAAATAAAACCAATGTTATCGGTTCACCGAGGGAACTATATAGACTGTTTACTATCATCAAACCGGCAATACCCGGGATCGCCAACGCGTACCAGCCCAGCATATCAGCAGTGGCTGATGTGGCAGTCGGACCAAAAGCGCCTCGTTCGTATAACAGTTGAACCAAAGGCGTTCTTAAAAGAATCAATCCTGCAGTCGCCGGTATTGTGGTGAAACCCAACATGCAAAAACCTTTAATAACCGTCTTGCCCAATTCTTTTATCTGATTTTGGGCTACCTGATGAGATAGTGTTGGGAAAATCGTGATTTGCAAGGGGAGCGCCAGCAAACCCACCGGTATCAGCATTACACGACTGGCGTAAATCAGCCTGGAAACTGCTCCTTCAGCCGCTACAGATGCGACCATATTACCGGCTAATATCGTAAACTGGATCCCTGCGTAAGCAAAAAATATTGGGAAAACTCTTTTTAAGACAATCAACACACCTTCGTGTTTGAACTGAAAAGACAAGTGCATTGGGCTAACTCTACGCGCGACCAACAGTTGTATAAGGAGTCTCAAGAAAGCCCCAAAGATAATACCCCCGGCAAGCCCAATAAGTCCAAATTTCGCTACAAACAGGATGGCAGCAAGTAAGACAACAAGGTTATAAAACATATATGACAACTCGGGTACAACAAACCGGCGCTTGGCTTGCAAAATACCGGTACACGCAGCAGTCAAGCCCAAAAATGCCAGGGCTGGCGTTATGGTCATCAATAAATTCACAGCCGTTTGATAGGTCAGATCTGAGAACCCTGGAGCTGCCAGCCGTATTAGTAAAGGAGCGGCAAAAAATACAATAACCGCAAAAAACAAGGTTGCCACGGCTGTGGTTGTCACAAATGCATCGTTAAACCTCTGGGCTTCCAAATCGCCTTTTTTCACTTTATATTCCATCCATATTGGAATATAGGCAACTGAAAACCCCGTGATAACAAAATCGGTCAACAACAACATGATGTTTTCAACCACAAAATAGGCATCCGCTTCAAAACCGGTTCCAAATTGATGTGCAATGACCACTTGGGTAAAAAAATTTGTTAGCCGAGTCATCATAATGGCTAAACCCAGAAACAAAGTTGCTTTCCAGATATATGTTTCATGAGAGCCGATTTTTGTCTCAACCAGAGTGCTCATAAATTGAAGTTATCCTGATACCCAAAATATTGTGGCAGGGTGAAATCAATTCCTAAATTTTCAAATTTTGCCTTTATTGATTTAGGCCAATTTACCCATGGGCATTTCTTCTCTAGATTTCTCAATGCGCTTGTCAAATTTGGTGCCCACCCCACGAGTTGTGCGGTTGACGACAACACCCACAAAATTGGCATTGATATTTTTGAGGTTTTTTATAGTATTCAAAAGAACATCACGCCGGACGAAATTAATTCGAACAACAAGCAAAACACCGCCAATTAAAGGTGCAATAATAGTGGAATCGGTTGCGGCCAGGCTGCCTGCTACATCGATAAGAATGATATCGTAGACAGTTTCCGCATACTTGATAAGCTTTGCCATATCCGGTCGTTCAAGCACTTCGGCGGGATCTCCAGGTATGGAACCTCCTGGAAGTACATCGAGACCATCATATTTGGTATGTTTTACTGCGTCCACAAACTTCGCTTTTTCCAACAGAAATTCGCTTAAACCGGGTAAATTTTTAATACTGAAAAATTTATGAAGTTCCGGATTGCGGAAATCGGCATCTATGACCAGCACTTTTCGACCGGTTTTGGCAATACTTATGGCAAGATTCGAAATAATCGTTGACTTCCCATCCCCTTTCACAACACTTGTCACCAAAAACGTGCGTAGTCCATTTTTCCTGGAAGAGAAAATGAGGTTGGTGCGTAACCGGGAAAAAGCTTCTGCATGCAGCGTATCATCAATAATTACATCGTCGTCTTTTATAGGGTAACGATACTCGGGAATATCTCCGACCAAAGGCAACCTGGTGGTTGATTCAATTTGATCAATAGAGTAGAGAATTGTATTCATGCTTTCAACGGCAAAAGCGAGCCCAACACCAGCGATTAGACCAAACAGTAAACCAACAACCAGGAAAAGGGGTTTACTCGGTTTTGTAGGGATGGTCGGAATTGCTGCGGATTCCATCAGAGTAACCGATACAACACTTGTCTTGGCGAATAATTCCTTGCTGTGCGTTATTAAAATATCCGCCAATATATTTGCCGTTTTCATTGCATTTTCCGGGACTTTATCTTCAGCCGTGATGGATAACAGTTCTGTGTCTGGAATGAGTGAGATCTTTGTTTTAGGAAGATCTTTTAAGGTTGTATTAAGTCTGGTCATAAGCTCAGTAGTGACTGGTCCACTCTTGGCTATTTGGGCATAGGTCTGCATTAATCGTTCTGAATAGGTTAGATCGTATGAAATATTATCTTTCCCGCCGGTGATGGCTGTCATTATGCGTATTTTTGCCGTTGCCTCATAGATGGGGGGGGTGATTATTAGACCGATCGCAACGATTACCATCACTGCCATGGTGGTAATTATCACAACCCACTTTTGACGCAATAAAACATTTAATTCGAAATTTTGTCTGCCGGCTGCAGACGCAGTCACATTATTGTCAATTGCCTCAGCAAAGGCTGCTGAATTGACTGGAACGGTTAATACCTCAGAACTACTTGGTAGCAAGGGTGGAATATCCACCATTTCGACTGTTTCCTCGACAGGATTATTAATTTCCTGTTGTGATTCATTACCATCCTGATCCAGGAAATTCATTAGTTTATTTATATGATCGTTCAGGTTACTCTTATTTTTGGGCATAATCTATAACCTCCTGTGCTAAAGCACGATACTGATTGGAAGCCTTCGACTTTGACCTGAAAAAAAGAACAGGTTTTTCTACTATTTGGCTTTTGTTAATATTTATATCCTTGCTTATGGATGTGACAAAAAGGCGATGTTCATATACCTGTCTTAGTCTTTCGGCCAATTCAGAATATATTTTTTTATGATCATCATAAATCGTCAAAAGCACTCGATATCGAAGGAGTGGGTTGAAGTTATTTTTAACAAATGCCGCAAATTCAATCATTCGGCGAACACCCAACAAGGCCAATGATTCGGGCGGGGAAGGGATGATGAGCAGATCAGAAGCAATCAATGCATTCATCGTAATGACTCCCAAAATCGATGGGCAGTCTAATAAAACAAAATCATAAGCCGGTGTGGAAATCTTAGAAATTGATTCTTCAAGAGGATATTTGTGCTGATTATGGTCTGTGATCGAACTGACTGCCAGTTCAATTTTAGACAATCTTGAACTCGAAGAAATAATGTCCAATCCCGGAGTGTCCGTTTTTTGAATTGCTTTTTCCATGGAAACCGAATCAAATAGAACATGTGAGATATCGTATTTGTGGTCTCCCGAAAAAATCCCAAAGGATGAAGATAAGCTTCCCTGTGGATCAAGGTCGATAAGGAGCACTCTTTCTCCAACTTCAACCAAAGCCGCGCCAAGGTTTATGACGCTTGTTGTTTTGGCGACACCACCTTTTATTTGAGCCAGAGAAATCACGAATTTCGACATATGTTACCTTCTGGTCAATTCTAGTTTTTGCGTTTTTTTATTATTTAATTACCCGTTTACGGATCACCTGGATCACTCCTAAAATAATTACAAAAACACCTGCCCCGATGACACCAAGCAGAAAATCAGAACTTAAATTCATCAGATTGTTTTGGTCAGAGGGGTTCTTAATTGACGGCGAGGGGGTTACAGCAGGCACTGCCGTTACTGTTTGCTCAGGTGTTTGTATAGCGGTGCTGATGATTTCTACTATATTTCCGGTACTAAACGTGGACAAATAGGACATAACGTTATTATTAGCGGAGATGAAGAAAAGGTCACCTCCATCAAATTGATTCAAATTCTCAGATGCATCGATTCCGTATTGCATCCCTTGAGGGGTGGTTCCGCTGAATACAGTCAAACCCCGGAAAGGATCCTCCTTTAATGCAACAACTTGAACCAGGCCAATGTTGATATCCTGGGGAGTATGGATCTCGAAGTTGGATGTCTGCTGCTTGAAGATGTCCTGTCCGGGTACAAATTGCTGCAATAAAACATCATTGTATTTGGTTAAGATGGGGTTTTGAGATGCCCTCCCTAACGCCAATAAGTTGAACCCTTTGTACAGATTAAGGTCGACATCAGGATTTTTTGTCACAACTATGTTGAGGGATTCTGTTGTTTTTACAGCCCCTCCCAAACGTGAAATGATTGTCCCCATTTTTACTAGATCATCTTCGGTTGGTTTTTGCGGTATCACAACCAGCAGGTTTTTCTCATTTGCAAGGTAATCAAATGGATTGGTAAATGGTGCAACCTCGTTAGGGTTGGTGATTACCCGATAGGGAATATCGATGACACTGTTATCTCTGATCGTAATCCAATCAAGGTCCGGATCTATTCCGGTACAATCCAATTCCGGCTTTAGAGAAGCAGCAAAATCAATGACATTGGTAACGCCGCGGTTAATTTCTTTCGGACTCAACGAGATTTCAACGACCCGGTCTCCCTGAATGGTCCGGTCAAAAGGCAGGCTGCCAATGGGGTACCCATTTAATGAAACGGCAAGCGCGGAAGAGATGGCGCTTAACCTTGCGGAGAAGTTGTAATTTAATATGATCTTCGCGCCGGATTGAATATCCCAATCGCGCGGAACGTAGAATGATAGGCTGTTTCTGCCAATACCATACCCCCTGAAAACCTCGGTTTTAAAATTAATCTGGTTAAAAGCTACCTTATATTCATTTGTAGTCGCTGAAGTATTTCCTGTGAAATCGCGGGAATTAACTTTATTTGATGGATCAAACACATAAACAGTTGAAGAAAGCCCATTAGTGGTCTTATTTAACTGTTCTGCTGCTAAAACAAGTCCCTCATCAGAGTTTCCAGTTACTACCAGAAAGGTGTTGAGAGGGTTGTAAGGTGAAGGAATAAGTTGGATAACCCCGGCTTCTTTTTTCAGACTGGTATCAAAATTCATAATTGACCCATCTGAATTCAGTTTGGTCGGCAGCAAACCACTCTGATACAAATTCTTGACCTGCGTATTCTTCGATGGCTGACCGACAACAACCGCACTATACGGTGTTAAGACCTCCTGATTGGCCTGTGAGGAAATCAATACTTTGTATCTAACATTTCCCTGACCCCCACGGCTTACGAAGGCAATCATGTTTGAGACCGCGGTTAAATCTCCATCGCTATATTCATCGGGGATGACAAATAAAAGTGTCTCAGGTATAAAAGACCCCTGGACGAGCGTTCTGGGCAAAATTGAAAGATCGCGAGTCGGAGGTTCAGTAGTAAATTGGGTAACGAACATGGAATCATCATAAATTGATAGGAGGGCTTCACTGCCGCAAAACAAACCTAAGTTGCGGAAAAAACTAATATTGACACTTAGTTGTTTGTTCGGATTTGTCGTGGTATCGGTTATGGCAGTCCAGGCTTGAGCCGGTACTAAGACACGCGCTTTTTGGTTCTTACCGGTCTCAGGGAAAAATGCGCCGATATAGACGTTGTTAATTGCAACCTCAATAGGCGGTTTTTGATCTACCAAATCCAGGGAATAGGGTAAATATCCCGTAGTTGGCATATTCTGGGTGGTAAAGTCCGCTTCAAAGTCATAATGAAATTCAAAATAACTTCCTTCTACTGCCATGTTCCAATAATCTGGCAAATTGAGACCGAAGGACGTACCCGATGGGAAAGTCAATACAATTTTTTCTACCCCAATTTCTTTAAAAGTGAAAGACGCTGAGCCGTTAAAAGTATTGATCTCGGGAAGGGATACGGTTTTATTGGTCGGCGCTGGCTGGCTGTTTTTGCCAACAGGTGTGGCTGGAGGACTTTGAACAGTTGGCGACACACCCTGTTGCAGCCCACTTTGAGCCTGTCCAACAGACATGGTTAAGCTTAATGCCATGGTGGTTAAACCCAAAATGATGCAGGAGCTCATGAAAAATTTATGGTTGATATTTCTCATCGCTTTCTCCTCCACTGCCTACTTTTGTTTTCTTCCACGTAGTTGGAAAATTCCGTATATGATTATTAGAATCCCTACTCCAACTACCCAGAATGGCAAATCGAAATAATTGGTATTTACAATTTTGCGATTCTTTTCCAGGGTGATTGTGGATACTATCGTGGCAGTTGGTTCAATTACTTCTTCCAATGGTTGGGGTACAGGTGTAGGGGTCGATAATTCAGCCTGGTTGACCGCATCACTTGTTTCAACCTGGTTGACTGCATCACTTGTTTCAACCTGGTTAACCGCATCACCTGTTTTAACCTGGGTGCTAAAAATCTGGCCATTACTCCCAATATAGAAAAGATTCCCCGTCTGCCTGCCAAAAATGGACGCCAAATTATCGATAATAAATTGGATTCCATGCGGGGATGTGCCGCTCAAAATGGTTATTCCATGGAAAGGATTTTCATCCAATGGAAGCGTTTCAATGACCCCTATATCAGTTTCCTGTACCATGTGAATTCTTATATCATCGGGTTGTGGTCCCAGGGAATCTCCATTGGGTGCAAATTTTTGGGGCAGTTTTTCATTGAATTTTGCAAGAAAATTATTCTGACTGGGCCGGCCATAAACCAAAAAGTTGAAATCAAAATACTGGTTAGTATCGACATCCGCTTTATGGGTAACTGTTATGTTGGATGTGTTTGACCTTATAACTTCGGCACCCAATCGAGCAGCAAAAGTCAGTAGATTGCTTAGATCTTCGCTGTTCGAGTTCTGTGGCATGACGATAAGTAGCTTGCCATTTCCCAGATAGTTAAATGGATTTGTGATGGGATTATCCGGATCATTGGATATTTCCTGATAGGGAATACGCAGGAAGCTGTCGTTTCGAATTAGGAGCCATTCCCGGACGGGTTCAAATTGATAGCAACCTACATCCGTTAACTGGTCAATAATAAATTCAAGATTATTTACAGCCCCTTTTACGATATCTTCGGGATTGATCGTGATTTCAGACGAAATGTAATCATTAATTACCTGATTGATAGGTAAATATCCAATAGGGTTGCCATTTAATGAGACACCAATCCTGGAATTATTTGGATTAATATTGGGAGAGTACCGATAATATACAGTTAACCTGGCTCCAGGTTGTATATCCCAATTATGAGGAATGTAAAATTGTAATTCGGTATGGTTTAACCCCGGATCATAAAATATTGCGGTTTGAAAATATTGTTGGGCAAAGGTAAATATATATTCATTTTTATTAAACTGCTCATTTACCTCTGGTTGAATATCAATATGCTTATAGATAATCACATTTGAGTAATAATTACCCGTATTATTTGGATCAAGGAGCAGGTAAGGAACTTTAAGGGAAGTTGAATAGACAATTGAACCGGGGGTAAAAGTTTTCTTTGATTTTTGTAATCCTTGAGCAGCCGTGTAAACCCCTTCATTATTATTTCCTGAGACAAGAAGCATAGAGTACAGGTTATTTATATAAGAAGGAATAAGTTGAACAATCCCCTCTGATTTAGTGAGTAAATTCCCATAATATCGTATTGTCCCATTTTCCAGCCTTGTCGGCATAATACTCTTTTTATAAATCTCGGATATAAATGCGTTTTGACTTGGTTGGCCAATAATGATTGCGCTGGAATGAGATAATGTCTCCCGGGTGGCCTGGGATGCAGAGATTGCCTTGAATTTTATATTTCCTGAGCTGTTGGAACCGATGAATGAGGCAAGTTGTGCGGCGACGGTCAAATCATTGTCACCATACTGATCTGGAAGGATCAGCAAAAGGGTTTCTGGTAAAAAAGAACCTTGCAAAAGAACATCTGGGAATGTCCATGCATCACGCGCGGGAGGCATGGGAATGAAATGCAATTCTATTTGAGAATCATTAAGGATGGTTAATGTCCCAAAATAACCGCATAAATTCCTGTCATTACTGTAAAACTTGAAAGCAATATCCAATTCTTTGCTTGGATTGGTTGAATTAATCGCCGACAATGGTATCGGAAATCGGATATGGTGATCTCTACCAACCACTGGAATGAATTCAATGGCAAAGTAGCCATTTACAAATATTTTCACAGGAGGCGGATTGGTGTTGGTGATAGTAGTACTTAATCGGGTACCATTGTTTCCTTCATAATCATAATGAAGGTCAATAATGCTAATATCCGCATAAATTGCCCAGTTGTTTGGAAGATCCGCTAAAACGGACGCAGTTCCCGGGTAAACGAGACTAATATTTTGTTCCCCCATTTCCTTAAAAGTAAAGGAAGAGATTTTGTAATAAGTATCAATTTCTGGGAACGGCGTGGCAGTTGCGGAAGAATTATGGTTTATGACAGATTGGGGGAGATTAATATTAGCTTGTACATTAAATACATTAGTGATTAATCCAATCGTAATAATAACAAGGATTGAGAAGAGATCACGCAGATTAAATAATTTTCGCTTAGAAAACATATTCCCCACCATCTTATTGTTGTGGAATTTTTCTTAATAGAGCAAAGAAAACACTGTCCAGAATTCCACATCAATATTGAACTATTTACTTGCTATTCAATTGAAAAGAATATTGGGGAAGACTAAATCTGACGAGAACCTTACGAGAATCTTAAATCCCTTTGCATATATTGTAGCATCATTGTCAATAGCCGCCGCATGTGTACAGCCGATAGCTGCATTGATCTGTACCACCAATGGGTGTGGAGTGGTTAAGATTTTGGAATTATAGGGGCTTCAGGAGTTTAATGTTACTTAATACACTGTTAACCAATCGTTAACATTCAGCTATAATCACGAATTGCATGTTCCAGCGCAAACTGTCCGGCATCAGGAGGTCTCTTTGAATTTCAGTTTTCTCCCCGCAGAAGTAAAGTTTTATGATTATTTCCAACAAGCCAGTGAAACTCTGTTGGAAGGCGCGCAGGCATTACAGTATATGCTTGACCATATGGACCAGGCGGAAGACCTGGCCCTGAAGATTTCTGATATTGAACATAAGGGTGATGGCATTGTTCATGAAGTCACCAACCTGCTTCCCCGCACATTGATCACCCCCATCGATCCGGATGACATCCAACGCCTTATAAATACCGTAGACGACGCACTGGATTCGGTCAACGCGACCGCCCAGCGTTTGCTGGTTTATAAAGTAAAGAAACCTACATCAACGGCCCAGACTCTGGCCCGGCTGACTGTAGAATGCTCAAAAGAATTGAATAATGCCTTTGCGATCATGAGTGATAAAAAGAATTATGCAAAGCTTCGTGAACATATTGTAAAGATCAATACTCTGGAGAATGAAGGCGATATTGCCTACTATGCCGGCATGAAGGAACTCGTGGCAGACAAAGACGAGATATTCAATTTCATCCGCTGGAAAGAAATATATGAGTTGCTTGAAGGTACTGCAGATAAGATTGAAGATACCGGCGATGTGATACAAAAGGTGATCATCGCCAATGCTTGATCCTAACCTCATTCTGATCATTGTCATCATTGTGCTGGCGTTGGGGTTTGACTTTGTCAATGGATTCCATGACGCGGCAAACTCAATTGCAACCGTGGTGTCCACCCGGGTTTTAACCCCACTTCAGGGTGTTGTCTGGGCGGCGGTGTTCAATTTCATTGCCGCGTTCACCTTTGGTACGGCCGTTGCCAAGACTATGGGTTCCGGAATGATCGACGTGAACCAGGTGGATAATTATGTAATTTTTGCCGGTCTACTTGGGGCTATTGTTTGGGATTTGATCACCTGGCAGATCGGACTGCCTACAAGTTCGTCTCACGCGTTGATCGGTGGGTATGCGGGGGCGGCAATTTTGAAAGCCGGTTTCGGGGTTCTGGTTCCCGCTGGATGGATAAAGACAATTTCTTTCATCCTGATCGCGCCGCTTCTGGGCTGGCTGCTGGGATCGGTCAATATGGTAGCCCTGTATTGGATCTTCCGCAAGAAGAATCCTACCGATGTTGACCATATCTTCCGCAAGGGGCAACTATTTTCAGCCGGTATTTACAGTCTCGGACACGGCACCAATGACGCGCAAAAAACGATGGGGATCATTGCCGGGGTTCTCTTCACAGTTCCGGCTTACCGTCACCTGGTGGCTGATGCCAACGGCCAGCTGACTATCCCCTTCTGGATTGTTTTAATGGCGCACACGGCGATCGCCCTGGGGACACTATCAGGTGGTTGGCGCATCGTTCATACCGTAGGAAGCAGGATCACAAAACTGCAGCCCATTGGTGGTTTTGCCGCTGAAACTGCGGGCGCGTTTACATTATTCATGTCGTCTATTATGGGAATACCGGTTTCCACAACGCATACCATCACCGGCGCCATTGTGGGGGTGGGGGCGATACGTAGCAAACGGGCAGTCCGCTGGTCTGTGGCAGGGCGTATTGTGTGGGCGTGGATATTGACTATTCCGGCGGCCGCGATCATCGCCATGATTTCTTATGAAGCGATTATCCTGATCCAGTCGCTTTTATAATTTGAGTGATTGATTAAATAAAACTGGAGAAATACTCATAACCGCCGCATTTACCCTGGCGGTTATGTTCATTTTAAATGCCGATTGAACGGATTGCCGGATATATGCGAGTGTACTCGTAATATGCCTGATCGTAAACTTCAACCTGTTCCTGACGGGGTGATACCGGATTATCTTTTGTCTGTTGAACCAGAAACGGAATTGCATGCGGGTTTGCATAAAGCCGGGTTCCAATCCCAGCCAGAATAGCCGCGCCATATCCCGTTGCCTGACTGGTCTTAGAGATATAAACCGGTTGGTTGAAAATATCCGCCTGTAATTGCAGCCACAATGGATGGTTGGTCGCGCCGCCGGTGGCGATCAGCCTATTAATGGAAACACCCAGTTCACTCATCAGGTCAAGGCCCTGCCGCAGCGCGAAGACCACGCCTTCCATAACCGCCCGAACTATATGTGCCCGCCCGTGTTCCAATCCCAGACCGACAAACGAAGCACGGATGTCCGGATCCATAACGGGTGTACGTTCGCCCACCAGATAGGGGAGGAAGAAAAGCCCGTTGCCCGCAGCCTCAACATGCACCGCGGGATCAACAAGGGAAGAATACGATTGGCCGGCCCACATATTATCTCGCAGCCAACGAAGTGACAACCCCGCGGATAGAATTGCGGCTTCAAGATGCCAGCAATCCGGAACGCAGTGACAGAACAGGTGCAGCCTTAATTGTGGGTCGTGCACAGGTTGTGAAAGTGGGGCAAAAAGTTGACCACCGGTTCCAATGGTACACGAAACTGTCCCCGGTTCGATGATCCCCTGTCCAAGAGCCTGCATACTAACATCGCTTCCGCCATATACCACCGGAGTTCCGCTCAACAACCCGGTAGCTGAGGCGATTTCCGGCAATAGCCCGCCGGCGATCGCCGACGATTCATAAACCGGGGGCAGTCTGTCAGGTGACAGGCCGATCGCGTTCAGAAGGGGAAGGCTCCAATTGCGGGAATGGGGGTCGAACAGCAATGTAGATGAAGCGTCGCTGGGCTCTGTTCCGATCGTCCCGGTCAGGCGGTAGCGAATGTAATCTTTGGGCAATACCAGATACCGGGTTTTTGAAGCTATTTCCGGTTCGTTTTTCTCCAACCATAACCAGCTTGGCAACATAAATCCGGCTGCCACCGGATTGCCAACCCACTCAGCCAGTTGACCGTTTCCAATCCGGCGGTTAAGGGCGTCAATTTCTGCTTTACAACGGTGGTCAGCCCAGATAATGGCGGGACGCAAGGGCTTGCCGCTGGAATCCATACACACCAGACCATGCATCTGGCCGGCCAATCCGATCCCGGCAATTTTGTCAATCGGTATTCCGCTCTGGGCAACCGCTTTCCGAAGGGTATGGACAACGGCCGCGAACCAGATTTCCGGATCCTGTTCCGCCCAACCCGGTTGAGGGGAATTGATACGGTATTCCTCATCTACCCAGGTTACGATTTTCCCATCCTGATCAATGATGGTCGTCTTGGTGCTGGAGGTGCCGATATCAATACCGATCAGATAATTATTCACGCCTTATTTTTCCGTCACACGCACACTGGAACCGCGGATTACCAGTTGCCCCTTTAACACAACCTGCAACGGTGGCCTATTAGGGTTTTCAATACGCTGCATGATCAGGTCGACAGCCATTCGGGCGATCTGGTCTGTTGGTTGGCGGATAATAGTCATCGGAGGATGTACGAGGGTCATCCATGCCACGTCATCGTAACCGACCAGGCCGATCTCATCGGGGATCTTCAACCCCATTTCATTGACAGCCTGCATGGTGCCGGCTAAAACCAGGTTATCTGAGGTAAAAATGGCATCCGGCAGCGGAGACTGGGTCAGTAATTTTTTCGCGGCTGTGTACCCAGCTTCAATCCGGGTTTGTGTCATGATGATCTGCAGAGACTCCAGGCCGGCTTTGGCCATGGCTTTTTCGAAGCCGGCGCGCCGTTCATATCCTGTGGGGACGTTGCAAAAAATGCCGGCGATACGTTTGTAGCCGTTTTCGATCAAATGGTTGGTCAATTGCAGCGCGGACTCGCGGTTGTCAATCAGGATTGTGTCAACATCCATGCCTTTCACAGAGCGGTCATACACAACCACCGGCAGATTGACATTCAAATCGGTAAAATTTTCTGATGCTTTCTGGGTGGGTGAAAGGATCACACCGGCGACGTTCTTATCAATCATTTCTTGCAGGTAAAACCGTTCTTTTTTCTCGTTCTCGTCTGAATTGCACAGGAAAACGCTGTATCCCTTTTCATAGGCGCAATCTTCCACCGCCCGGCTGACATCCGTGAAGAATGGGTTGCAAACATCTGAAACGATCAAACCCAATGACGTGGATTGCCGGGCGCGTAATGATCGTGCCACCTGGTTTGGCCGGTAATCCAGTTCTTGGACTGCCTGCATTACACGGTCGCGTACATCTTCAGAAACATACGGTTTATTGGATAGCACCCGTGATACCGTCGATATACTGACACCCGCCTTTTGCGCTACGTCTTTGATGCTATTCATGGTCATTGTCCTTCGGGGTATCTATCCATTTTACTATTCCTGTGAAAGGGAAGGCGGTTTTGATCAACTAATAACGTTTTCATAACATGTTGTTACAAAGTAACAACTCTAAACTTTCTGTATCCATGTGTGAAAACGTTTCGAAGAATTTTCGTACGCTGACTGACGTGTTTATAGCATTTTACCTGAATAATCGGCAATTTATACTGCTTTTAATCACATAATTGACGTGACAATACAGGTGACAAAACACTATTGATTCTTTTCTAATAACGTTTACTATATTGGTGTCTGGCAACGTTTTCAGAAATGTGAATTTTTTCGATTTTCAAGCAAGAAAGGAGGATTTTGCTTGAAGAAAGTGTAAAAACCGTTCTGCCGTTTCACCATTATCGAATCCCAAAAGAAAATGAAAGCTGAGGAGAAAAATGAGCAAGTTCTTCAAGTCCATGTTATTAATTACAGTCGCTGTCATGCTCCTGACAGCCTGCCAACCTGCTCCAACCGCCGCTCCCGCCGCAGCTGAACCTGCCGCGCCGGCCGCCGAAACCGGTACTATTAAAGTCGGACTGATCACCAAAACCGATACCAATCCTTTCTTCGTTAAGATGAAAGAAGGCGCCGAAGCGGAAGCCAAAGCCCAGGGCGCCGAACTGATGACCGCTGCCGGTAAATTTGACGGCGACAACGCCGCCCAGGTAACCGCCATTGAGAATATGGTCTCAGCCGGTGTAAAAGGAATCATGATCACCCCGAGTGATACCAAAGCCATTGTCCCGGCCATAAAGAAGGCCCGCGAAGCCGGTGTTATGGTCATCGCCCTTGATACCCCCACCGATCCCCAGGATGCTACCGATGCCCTCTTTGCCACCGATAACTTCAAAGCCGGTGTGTTGATCGGCCAGTACGCCAAAGCCGGTATGGCAGGAAAGACCCTCAAGATCGCCACCCTTGACCTGAAACCCGGCATCACCGTGGGTGTTCTGCGCCACAATGGTTTCATGTCCGGTATGGGCCTCGCCAAAGTTGACGCCTCCGCCCCTGATAACGTGAACACCGCCGAAGTCGTCTGCAGCCAGGATACCGAAGGCAACCAGGCTAAAGGCCAGACGGCCATGGAAAACTGCCTGACCAAAGATCCCGATATCAACCTGGTTTACACCATCAATGAACCTGCCGCGTTCGGCGCCTACCAGGCCCTCAAAGCCGCCGGCAAAGAAAAAGATGTAATGATCGTTTCTGTGGACGGTGGCTGCGCCGGCGTTCAGGGTATTGTTGACGGTCAGATCGCGGCTACGTCCCAGCAGTACCCCCTGCTGATGGCGAAGATGGGTGTTCAGGCTACCGTTGAATATGTAAAGACCGGCAAGAAAGCCTCCGGTTACACCGATACCGGTGTTACTTTGATCACCAACAAAGCGGTTGACGGTGTTGAGAGCGTTGACGCGAATGTTGGCCTCGACAAATGCTGGGGTGAGAAACCCGCGGCTGCCGCTGCTGAACCTGCCGCCGCTGCCCCTGCCGGTCCCGTCAAAGTTGGTTTGATCACCAAAACCGATACCAATCCCTTCTTTGTCAAAATGAAAGAAGGCGCTGAAGCCCAGGCTAAAGCCAAGGGTGCTGAACTGATGACCGCCGCCGGTAAATTTGACGGTGACAACGCCGCCCAGGTGACCGCCATCGAGAATATGGTTTCCGCCGGTGTCAAAGGTATCATGATCACCCCGAGTGACACCAAAGCTATTGTTCCGGCCATCCAGAAAGCCCGCGAAGCCGGCGTTATGGTCATCGCCCTCGATACCCCCACCGATCCCCAGGATGCCACGGACGCGCTGTTCGCCACCGATAACTTCAAAGCCGGTGTAATGATTGGTCAGTATGCCAAAGCCGCCATGGCTGGCAAGACCCTCAAGATCGCCACCCTTGACCTGAAACCCGGCATCACTGTGGGTGTTCTGCGCCATAACGGTTTCATGTCCGGTATGGGACTGGCGGATGTTGACGCTTCCGCTCCTGACAATGTAAATACCGCTGAGGTAGTCTGCAGCCAGGACACAGAAGGCAATCAGGCCAAAGGCCAGACGGCTATGGAAAACTGCCTGACCAAAGATCCCGATATCAATCTGGTCTATACCATCAATGAACCCGCCGCGTTCGGTGCCTACCAGGCATTGAAAGCCGCCGGCAAAGAAAAAGACGTGATGATCGTTTCCGTGGATGGCGGCTGCGCCGGCGTTCAGGGTATCGTTGACGGCCAGATCGCGGCCACATCACAGCAGTACCCCCTCTTGATGGCCCAGATGGGTGTAGACGCGACGGTTGACTTTGTAACCAATGGCAAGAAAGCCTCCGGTTACACCGATACCGGCGTAATGTTGATCACCGACAAGCCTGTCGACGGTGTTGAAAGCGTCGATACAAAAGTCGGACTTGATAAGTGCTGGGGCACGAAGTAATAATAGTAGATATAAATTCAGGATGGCGGTATACATCATCCGGATGGATACCGCCATCCAATTTCCCGGGGAAGCCCTATGAAAAAAATCCGTATTTCCAATATCCTGTCAAAACCGGCTATCGGTCCATTGCTTGCTTTATTGCTTACCTGTATCTTTTTTGCCACCCGAACTGACCGTTTCCTGACGGGAGGCAACTTCTCCCTGATCGTTCAACAAGTGATGGTAGTGGGAACGCTCGCGATCGGGCAGACCATTGTTATTTTGACCAGCGGTATTGACCTGTCCGCCGGATGGTTAATGGCCCTTACCGGTATCGTTATGACAACACTGGCTGTCAACTTCGGTGTGCCGCCCATGCTGGCTATACTTCTGGGAATCCTGATGTGTGTCGCCTTTGGTATTCTCAATGGTCTGCTGGTCACGATCATCCGCCTGCCACCGTTCATTGTCACCCTGGGTACCTTCAGTATCGCACAGGCATTAACGTTGATCATCTCCAACGCCCAGACTGTTACCAACGTTCCGGCTGAAATGACCGCCCTGGGCGGTACATTCAAAATTTTCGGCACTCAGATCACCTATGGTTCAGTGTTGATGCTGGTGCTGTTCGTTGTTGCCTGGTTTGTACTGCAATACACCACCCTCGGCCGCCAGATCTATGCCGTGGGTGACAATCCCGAAGCCGCGCGTTTAGCCGGTATCAATGTCACTAAGGTATTGCTCGGGGTTTATTCTTCCGCTGCATTCCTATATGCCATTGGCGCGCTGTTATTGGTTTCACGTACCAGCGTGGGTGACCCCAACGCGGGCGGTGACTCGGCGATGTCAAGCATCACGGCCGTGGTGCTGGGCGGTACCAGCCTTATGGGCGGCCGAGGAAACCTGTTCGGCACGTTGATCGGCGCCATGA
>CAYOKC010000031.1:0-33591 GCA_964404415.1 uncultured Leptolinea sp.
GCGAGGCTTTTCAATCCTTCTCCCGTGAGGGAGAAGACAGATGAGGGTGAGGTTTTGTCTTTATTGAGTATGCGGATACGGCGCAACAAAGCCTTTTTTTCCTTGCCTCGAAAGGGAAAGGTCAGGTGAGGGGAAAAAGCCGGCAGAAACGCGGCCAGACATTTCAAGGCAAAATGTGCCTGATCTTACAGCGCTGACGAATGCAGATACCGCCCCTCACCAAACCTCTCCCCGTCGGGGAGAGGTTTTATTATCCTTCTTAATATAGGAGAAGATAAATATTGATATTTACTTCAACTGCGGGATGACCTTTGTTCCCAGGATCTCAAGATAATCCATATCATCCGGGTCCAGCACCTGCGCGACCACCCGGTACATGCCGGCTTCGGCATAGGCCA
Organism: uncultured Leptolinea sp.; assembly: GCA_964404415.1. Classification (GTDB taxonomy): domain Bacteria; phylum Chloroflexota; class Anaerolineae; order Anaerolineales; family Anaerolineaceae; genus Leptolinea. The sequence goes on from CAYOKC010000031.1 coordinate 399, forward strand.
TCAGTTGATCTGCCACCGCGTTGGGTGTGCCGATGGCGCCGATCGCCTTGAATTCCGCTTCACTCTTTCCACCCATCTTTTGACGCACTACCGCGTCCGTGCGTCCGATGGTCACATTGAGCATGATCGATTTTCGCACCGATCCCGGTTTGCGCCCGGCTTCGGTTATGGCCAAATCCAGTTTGTTCGATAATGTGACAGCCTCCGGCACCGGCATCAGGATCGCGTTCCATTCATCCGCATACCGCGCGGCGTTTGACAGTGTGCGCCTCCCGCCGCGCCCGCCCACCAGCAGGTCAGGTCCAAACGGCCGCCGCGGCCGGGGCAGGATCACCGCGTCTTTAACCGGGAAATACCTTCCGTTCATTGTCACCGGTTTATCTTCATGGAAAAGCCGGTAAACCAGTTCAAGTCCTTCTTCGTACCGGTCAAAACGGGTTTTCAGGTCACCCAGAGGGTAGCCCCATATTTCGTGCTCGCGCTCGCACCAGCCGGTGCCGAGCCCGAGGATCAGGCGTCCGCCACTCAGATCATCAACATTTGCGGCCATGCGGGCGACCATTCCCGGATGCCGGAACGTGACGGGCGTCACCAGCGGACCGAACTGGACGCGTTTCGTGTTCCCTGCCAGCCAGGTGAGTGACACCCAGCATTCCAGCGCGTCCAGGTCCGGCGGGCCGTCAAAACTGGCCAGATGATCAGAACGGAAGACGGCCGCGAATCCCAGTTCTTCCGCGACCGTGACGATCTTTTTCCAGTTATTCCAGTTCAACCCGTTCTGGGCTTCCACATTAATGGCCAGTTCCATAGTCACCATACCTTTCAGGTTGATTCTACATCGACAGCCCCAGGGAAAAACTTGACAACGAGATAAAAACAACATATTATATGAACGAAAGGTTCATATAATATGACTGAACAATTCATTTTTGACTATCTACCTGCCATTCTGGAACTCGAAAAGAAGGGACTGGTGACCCGCACCTTCCGCCGGCTTGACCCAGAACGACAACACGCGATCATCAACGCCATTCTGGATGAAGCCGGTGAAGCCGGTCCGCAGGACCTGAACATCAAACGCGTGGCGGAACGGGCCGGAGTTTCCACCGGATCGCTGTACCAGTATTTCACCAACCGTGACAATCTGCTGGCGTTCGCCACTGAACTGGCTACTCGGTCGACCATCCAGTTATTCGAATCATACCGACCGTACATGGGGCAGGCTCCCTTGAAAGAAATGCTGCCCATGTATGTCTCTTCAGGTATTGACTGGACGGAAACCCAGTTGGGTTTCGCGCGGTTCTTTGCTTCGGCGGCGTATCATGGCGACCCGGTATACGGCGAGAGCGTGGTGCGTCCCATCGCCCGGGTGATGCGAGAAATGGTGGATGATATGCTGCGATCCGCCGTGGAGGGTGGGGAAACCCGCCCTGATCTCGATGCCGAAGCCACCGCCCGGGTGCTGCACGCGTTGACCATCGCCATAGGAGACGGACTGATCTTCCCGCAATTGATGAACTACTACCAGTTGACTGATGACGAAATGACGTCGGAACGTATCTACGCGGCGTTCACCAACCTGGTGATGTATGGAATTTTGAAGGAGCAAACGTCGTGAAATCATTGCATATTGCCCGAAAAACTTTGGTGGAAGCTTTGCGGGATCCCCAGTTGTTGATCCTGTTCCTGCTGTTCCCCGCGATGCTGGTGGTTTTGTACTTTTTCGCGTACGGAGGCTTGGCAAAGAATCTGTCAACCACATTGATCATGCTGGTGGATAACCGTGATAAAGGCCTCATGGGTTCTGAACTGGTCAATGCCTTGCGGAAAGTGGAATTTGACGGTCAGCCCATGCTTACGGTCACAGAAATTACCTCAATAAATGAAGCGCGTGTCACCCTGTCTGAATGGAAGGCCGGCGGGTTGCTGACCATACCGGAAAATTTTTCAGACGTGCTTACTGAAGCTAACCCTGCAAATCCGCCGCGGCTAACATTGCTGCGCGACCCACTGTCTGATTCCGCCAATTTTCTCGCCGTGATGTTTGAAGAACCGCTGCGCGATTTCATCAAATCCAGGACGGGCTGGCAGGAACCAGAGCAGGTGATTACCTATACCTACGTGGAAGGGACCGGTAACCTGAATGACTTTCAATTCGGTGTTCCGGGTGTGATCATCTTCGGCATCGCCTTCGGGGTGATGTACACCGCCATTTTGCTGGTACGTGAAATGACGAGCGGAGCATTCCAACGGCTTCGTATGGCGCGCATCACCGGATACGACCTCATGGGCGGTATTACGCTGGCTCAACTGGTGAGCTGCCTCGTTCAGGTGGTTGTTACAGTGCTGACTGCCTGGATATGCGGCTTACAGACGGCCGGTTCCTTCCTTCTTATCATCCTGTTCGCTCTGCTGTTCAGCCTCACAGCAACCGGCTGTGGGATGGTCACCGCCTGTTTCGCCCGTAACGATGGAGAAGCCGCCAATCTGTCGATGATTTTTCTTCTGCCGCTGGTTTTCTTCTCCGGCGCCGTGTACCCCATGCCGCCTATCCCCCTGGTCACCCTTACGGATAGGACTGTTTATCTGGCAGACCTGATGCCGTCATCTTTCGCGGCAGATGCCATCCGCCGGGTGATGATCTTTGGAGAAGGATTGCAAACCGTCTGGCCGCAGTTGCTGTCGGTCACCATCGGATCCGGCCTGTTATTCCTGTTGGGTGTCCAACTGTTCCATTTTTTCCGGTTAAGCCGTTCGCGGTAATGCCGTTCGGGAGAGATAAAAACAATGTCAACAATCGTGCTTGAAACAAAGGAATTGACCAAAAAATTCGGCTCTCTGACGGCTGTCAACAGGCTGTCATTGCAGGTGAATGAAGGCGAGGTGTTCGGGTTCCTTGGCCCGAATGGAGCCGGTAAGACGACGTCCATCAACATGATCTGCGGGCTTCTCGCGCCAACATCAGGAGAAGTGATCTTAAAAGGACTGCCCATGATCAATGGCAGCCGTGACCTGCGCCGCGTTGTTGGGATGTGCCCGCAAAGCATTGTGCTCTGGGAGCGGTTGACCTGCCTTGAGCAGTTGGAATTTATGGGGCAGATGTATGACATGCCGGCTGCGCAGGCACGCGAATCGGGATTGCGGTTATTAAAGGAACTGGGGTTGGAAGAAAAACGCAATAGCCTGGCCAGCACGTTATCCGGTGGTATGCAGCGGCGGTTGAATCTGGCGATGGCGCTGGTTCACAACCCCGAACTGGTAGTCTTGGATGAACCGGAAGCCGGGCTTGACCCGCAAAGCCGGGTAAAGGTGCGCGAATACATCCAATCACTGGCCCGGAAGAAGACGGTGATCATCACCACCCATAATATGGACGAAGCCGAACGTATGGCGGACCGCATCGCCATCATTGACCACGGCGAACTGCTGGTGCAGGATACCCCCGAGAGACTCAAACAGAGTCTGGGTGAGGGAGATCAGGTGGAGATCCATCTTGACAATGGTACGCATGATCCGGCTGAAGCGCAGGCCGCGCTGGCCCGGCTAAGCAGCCACGTAAATTACGATACAGAATCACAGCATCTAAAGATCCGCGCGTTGAATGCCGTGGGCAATCTGGCGGAAATTCTGGAAGCCCTGCGCAATGCCGGTTTCAAGCCGGGAGAAGTCAACATTCATGCCAATACATTGGAAGACGTATTCATCCAGTTGACCGGCCGGAGGCTTCGCGAATGAAAGCACTACTGGTAACACGCAAATACCTGCGCGAGATGTGGCGTGAACCGCAACTGCTTTTAATAACCATCCTGATGCCGGCAGCCATGATGCTGGTGATGGCTGTTGGTTATGGGCAGAACCCCCGGCTGGCAACCTACAACCTGCTGGTGCTCGATAAATCCAAAGGATTGGCGGTCGATGATATCCATGCGCTTGAATCGGCGCGCTATAAAGACGGACGCCCCATGTTCAAAGTTACCTCCATTCTGACCGTGGATGGCACCGATGCGGCATTGCGTGACAAGACAGCCGCGGCACTGGTCATCTTTGGGTTGAATAGCGATGGAAACCTCGAACGAACAGTCAAAGGTGACGCCACCAGCATGGCCTTCATCAATGCCAGCAGTTATCTGGAAAAGGTATTGACCCCGGTTCAAGAAAAACGTGAGGGGTTGGATCCGGTCGTAATTGTGACAGATGAAGATCTAGGATTGCACATGCCGCAGACAGACTTCGACGCCTTCGCGCCCGGTGTGATGATCATGGCTATTTTGCTGCTCATCCCGCAGACCGCCACGTTGATCGGCCGCGAGATCCGTACAGGCACCATTCAATTGCTGCAGATGTCACCGCTGAGCACCGTGAATTGGTTCGCGGGGATCAGCCTCGCGCAGATGGTCACCGCGTTGGGGCAGGTGGTCATCATGCTGGTAATGGCGGCCGCGTTGGGCTTTCACATGCAGGGCTCGCTGGTACTGGCGACCGTCATCTGCCTGATACTGAGTTTCAGTTCCATCGGGTTGGGGTTGATGACAGCCTGCCTGATCCACAATGACAGCGAAGCCCTCAACACCGGCAGCGTTTTCAGTATGCTGCAGGTGTTCCTTTCCGGCGCGTTCTTCCCCTTCAATGCTCCCACGTTACTAACGGTTGGCGGCCACGAACTGGGATTGTTTGACCTCATCCCGGCCACCCATGCCATGACCATCCTGCGCCAGTCACTGGTGAGCGGCGCGGGGTATGAAACGATCGCCTTCCGTTTATGGGTGATGGTGGGGCTTTCGTTGCTGTATTTCCTGTTCGGGATCTTTTTTTTCAACCGGCGATTCGCGAGAAATTAGCCGGTTGATTACTAATTTAATCCTTCTGGTTATGGGTATATCGGGAACGAGCAGGGTTGTATAGGCGGTTTCTTTCCTTGCGTATATCGGATTGACCTGATAAAATCTTTTTTGCCCATACTAATGGCGACGTGGCCAAGTGGCAAGGCAAGGGTCTGCAAAACCCTCATCATGGGTTCAAATCCCATCGTCGCCTCTGATCCCTCACTACAAGTGGGGGATTTTTTATCGGTTTGCCGTTTACGCGGCATTTCGAGTGAGCTCAAAAAATCCCATCGTCGCCTCTTAAAAGACCTCTACCAGGGGTCTTTTTTTTATCGGTTTGCCGTTCACACGGCATTTCGCGAGAGCTCAACAAATCCCATCGTCGCCTCTGATCCCTCACTTCAAGTGGGGGATTTTCATAAATTCGAAATATTATGAATTACCTTTTCCAACTCCGGAAGATCTTCGGTAATTGATTTCCAGATGATGGGAAGGCTGACGCCGAAGTATTGGTGTGCGATTATATTTCTCATTGCCCGCAATTCAACCAGAGGAAAATCTGAATATCTTTCCCTGATGTCGCTTGGTATGAAATTAGCAGCTTCCCCGATAATCTCTAAATTGCGCAGGACTGCATCAACGGTTTTTCTATCTGAAATGAAATAATCGTAATCCATTCCGGAAATGTAACCTTGAATGGAATGGATTGCCTCCAGAATATCTTCCAGTCTAATGCGCCAGTCCCGGGGTGACATTTACTGCCTCATGAAGGATCGTTTCTTTCATTCGTTTATGTAGCGCGTCAGAAGTCACCAGATCTACTTCTCTTCCAAGAATTTTGGATAAATAGATCTTCAACCGGACAAACTCAAACAGCCCTATCGGCCTGTTAAATTCAACCAGGATATCTATGTCACTTAAATCGGTCATCTCATTACGCGCAAAGGACCCAAAAACAGCCAGGGATTTTACGCCAAAAGCGAATATCTCTGACTCGTGTTTGAGCAATTGCTCTTTTATGTCATGAAGTGACTCAGCCTTTTCAAACATACTTCTATTATATACATGTGAATGGAAAGATTTTTCCTGGTTATCATAACTGGCTCTACTTCTTCATGCCCTTCGTGATCTCTTTCCGTGCCCACAAATAGTGACTGGATGTAGACGATTTGAAATACGCGACCAGCATATTCTTGTTCTGCCATTTGTGCAGGCCGGGGGTGAAAAGGTCTTGCTCGGGGAGTGAATTTAGCAGGTCAAGAATCTGATGATAGGATTGGTCAAATTTCGACAATACTTCATCAGCCGCCAGGTCTCTATGCTCCCGATAAATCCTGTCATTCAGGGCAGGCAGTTCGTTCCATTTGAATCCCTCGGCCGGAATGGGAATGGTTTTGCCTTCATACCCGCTTTTCACCCATAGAATGACCATTTGCTCCCAGGCGGTCAAATGACTGAGTACATCTTTCGCCGTCCACTCGCCGACCACTTTTTTTGATGAAAATACATCCGGCGGGATGGTCTTCAGCAGGGCTTCCAGCTTCTCCCGTTCGGCATAGGTTTCTTTTAATAATTCTTCACGGGTTGTTGGTTTCGGCATTTTCCCTCCAAATTACTCTACATGAACTTGTGTGGTATGGCTTTGCGTGCTTCCCTGTCTGCCAGTTCATTTAACGGCGTACCCGAATGGCCGCGAAGCCATTTCCATTTTACACGCACCCGCTGCGATTGCGCGTAGAGGGCTTTCCACAGGTCTTCATTAGCCAGCACTCCGCCGGCACGTTTCCAACCACGTTTCACCCATCCGGGCAGCCATCTGGTGATCCCCAGCATCAGATATTGTGAATCCGTATGAAGGGTGACAACCGAATTGTCCGGCAGGCTTTCCAACGCCCGCAGCGCGGCCGTCAACTCCATGCGGTTATTCGTGGTGGCACGCTCACCGCCTTTGAGTACCTTTACTTTTTCCCCATTTACCGCGAATATGGCAGACCAACCGCCCGGACCAGGATTGGGGTCGCAGGCGCCGTCTGTGAACACCGCATAATCGGTCATTCCGGCGTGGGGATTGACTTTATCGTCTCGTCCATCTGCTCGAGCAGGGTCGGTACAGGCAATGGGGTTGGCTGAAGCATCTGCCAGAAACCGTCCTCCAGTACCGGGCGGATCAGACGCCATTCTTTGATCGTGGGCATGGTGATGGCATCCGGCAGCATTTTGGCAGCTTCCGTCCACCACAGATGGTTTTCCGCGAAACCGGCCATCAGGTCAACAGCCGTTGAGGTGGGCGGCAGCATTCCGGATGCTTCCGCCAGGCGTGCCTGATTCTTGGGCAGGCTTAGCCAGCGGAGGAACATCCATGATGCCAGTTCGTTGGCCGGCCGTGTGCGGCTGATGCCATACGCGATACCTGAGATCAACGCGTTTGACGGCTCTTCTTTACCGGGATACGCGATGATGATCCATTTGTCAGTGTTGTTGGTAAAGGTGAGCGTCTGCTCCAGTTCGAACACATCCGGCAGTGTGGCGGAAATCGCCAGTGCCTGGCGGCTGGCAAAATACGTAAATGGAGAAGCCACCCGGCTGTTCCAGGCGCAGCCTTTCTCTGTCAGTCCGCGGAGGTATGTGAACGCCTCGCCAGTCTCTTCTTGATTAAGGGTGATATCTTTACCGGAATCCCAGGCTTTGCTGCCCCCAAACGCGTTGATCCACGAAAGCAGTGTGGGAGGCGTTGAATGGATGATCCACCCGCCGGTTCCGTCATTATCCTTTGTATTATCCTGGTTATTTACCCGCGCGGCTTCGCACATCTGTTGTTCAAACTCTACCCGGGTACGGGGCACTGTACCAAATCCGAGCTCATTCGCCCAGGACTGGTTGTACACCATGAACTGCAGGTTTACCTGTGCCGGAATGGTGATCATCGGCTGGTTACCGCCGGCAGTCATTACCTGTGGAAAGTACGCTGACCGCTCTTTTTCCGGCATTCCCCATTCAGGGTTGGAAACAAATGAAGACAGGTCAATAATATCGCCGCTGAACTTCCATTCATCCAGGTATTCCGGTGAGATCGCGGCCATATCCAGCCGGTCAGAAGATTTCAGGTTTTCCCGGTATCTTCGCGCAGCTTCTGTCACACTGCCGGCCTGTTCTTCATTGACCGTGATATTCCAGATGTTTTCCGAATTGAAATCCTTCACCAACCGGCTGAATTCAATTCCGGCGGCTCCGGTGAATGGATGGATGATCCGGACGCTGGTATCTTTCAATGAAGACAGTTCAACCGGGACAGTGGCTGATGGGATCGGTGTGGCAGTCCCCGGCATCGATATTGGAGTAGATAATGGCGCGGGGGTGGATGTATCCGATGGTATACCGGCTGTCGGAGTGGCCGTAGCCGGATTCACTGGAAGATTACAGCCGGATATGACAAGGGTCAGCCCAATGGCTGTGACTACCGATGGGGACGCGATTTTTCTGAGGGATCGAAGATGCTTTTGCATGCGGTCAGATGGTATGTACACGTTGACCCTGGCCACAATTTTCCGTCTCAATCTGAATGGTCACATGATCGATGGAAAACGAGTCGCGCAGCAAGCCGCGAATGGAATCCAGAATGCCATTCTGGTTGGAGCAGCCATCAGGTGTTAGCGCCACATGGGTGCTCAATGAAATATGGCCGGAGCAGATATTCCAGATATGCAGGTCGTGAACATCTGCTACACCGTCCACTCTGCCAATCGCTTTCGCGATCTCCGGTATGGACACGCCTTCCGGGGTGCCTTCCAGCAGTATATGCGTGGCACGGCGCAGGACCCGGTAGCTGCTCAGGGCGATCATGATGCCGATGAGAATACTGATCAACGGGTCAATCCACATGTCGCCGGTTAGCCAGATGGCAAGCCCCGCGATGATCACTCCAACTGATGAGAGCGCGTCACCGATGACATGCAGGTACGCGCTGTTAAGGTTTAGGTCTTCTTTTTGATGGTCATGGTGGTGTTCGTGTTCGTCACCATCATGATGGTGTTCCACCTTAAGCACCACAGCTACCAGAATATTGGCTACCAGTCCGATCACCGCGATGACAAGCATCGGGGCGCCCATTACTTCTCCAGGATTGATAAACCGTTGAATGGCTTCCCACCAGATGCCCAGGCAGATGACCGCCAGCGAAATGCCATTAATGAGCGCGGCAAAAACTTCAACCCGGTGGTAACCATAGGTATGGTTGTCGTCACCGGGTTTCTTTGACAATCTGAACGCCCCGTAACTTATAGCCAGGGCGAAAATATCGGTAAATACATGGGCGCTGTCTGAGAGCAGCGCCAGGCTGCCCGTCCAGATACCGCCTATGATCTCGGCAACCAGTACAACAGCCGTGATCAGAATAGAGAGTAGGTAACGGCCTTCTAGTTTTGTGTCTTCATGGTCGGGCATAAAAAAACTACCTTTAATATATTAAGTGTCCTGGATAGGGCAGAACAATGTGATCGGATTGGGGTATGAACCGTCCCAGCATTTCTCGGGCAGGGGTTTCTGTACATGGATCGGGTTCCGGAAAACCTCTTTGCCATCCGCAGTGACGACCACAGCCGTGTAATCCATCCACCATTGCGGCGGGTCCACGATCATTGAATGCGTCATAACGGCGTAGGCTTCATTCGGATTGACCGGGTTGATGGCCATCTCGTATGTAATGAACGGTTCCTGCGGGCGGGCATCCCAGATTTGCAGTTGCATTCCGGTAGGCGCCGGCTGGTTGAACTTCAACACCATCGTGCAATTGATGGCCGGTATCGGGAAGTTGATAACACCGGATTTTTTGTCAATGGTGCCATCTGAAGCTTTTTCCGGTTTGGATGCAGGTCCGTTCGGGCCTTCTTCCGCGGCGATGAAGTATTTTTTAGTCAGACAGAAGGGATTGATGCCATCAGGGGCAACGGCGAGGGCAGGCACTGGTGTGGCTGTCGGCGCGGGTGTAAATGTGCTGGTGGGCAGGGGAGTTTCTGTCGGCGGTGTAGTCGCGGTGGGGGAAGGCAGCGGAGTTTCGGTGGGGGGGATTTCGGTGGGTGTGGCAGTCGGCGGGTTGATCTGCTGCAACACAGAACATCCGGCGGTGCCGAGGATCAAGGATCCCAATACCAGAGAAAAAACCAGGGTTTTTAGTAAGCTTGTTTTCAACATATCGCTTGCATCTTTCTGAGTAAGGTCTTTCGATTATAACATTCACATATTTCTATTAAATGTAAATAGTCCAATTACGGTCAACCAATACCCGTTTCGGACGATTAGGAATACCGATAAGTACTGGTGAAGGTACTATTCCCTTATAAAAGGAAACTGAATTCGGGTTATTTCATCCGGTGCTTCTGATGAAGTATAATTTTTAATCACCAAGGAACTGACGGACGAAACGGAACGCCTGTGGCACATAACCATCCTCTGGATGACTATTCTGTTGAAGATCTTCAATCGCTTCTGGCGCAAAAGCGCATGAAAGTGCGCCAGGAACGCCTGGAGTATTACCGGAAAACCGGCCGAATTCAAACCGCTTCCATACCTCAGGGAAGTTATAACCCCGGGCGTATTGTAAGTGAGCCCGGTGAAGTAAGGGAACTACCGGCGCCAGTTTCAAAACGCAAGGTCTGGATCAACCGGCTTCTTATCGGGATCGAAGTGATAGCCGTGCTGGGGGTCATTTCGATCATGGGTTATTATGTTAAATCCATTCGTGACCTCAATCAGGAAGTAGCGTCTTCACTGGTTCAACCAACACTGGCGCCAACCGCGTTGATACGTGCCGTGGTTCTGCCATCCGGCCATACGCCGCCGAATGCTGAAGGCATTGCCCAACCCAACGAGGAAGAGATTCCGGCACATTTGCGCCCGCTGGTACAGTCACTTGCAGCCGTTCCACTGCCAACATCCAGCCCGGAACAGGCTGTCCGGATCCAGATCCCTTCCATCGGGGTTGACGCGCCGGTTATTCAAGGTGACGGGTGGGAACAATTGAAAAAAGGCGTTGGTCAACACGCCGGCACACCCAATCCGGGTGATGACGGGAACATTGTCCTATCTGCCCATAATGATGTTTTTGGCGAATTTTTCCGTGACCTAGACAAACTAAAAACTGGTGATACGATTGTCCTGTTCACCAATCTGCGTTCATACACCTATGTGATCAACCAGAGCCGCATTGTGATGCCCAGCCAGGTTGAGGTAATGGCGCCTACGCCAGACCCGGTGGTTACGTTGATCTCGTGTTACCCCTATATGGTAGATAATCGCCGGATCGTTGTATCCGCGGTATTGAAAAATTCCTAATATCTTCAGGATGGATCGAAATGGCTAAAACTCAAAAACGTCAGGTTTCCTTCAGCACCCCCGGCTCAGAAACAGCAAAACGCCCGGCTTCACGCCCCGGAACCGAATTCAACCCCGATTACACGTATGTTAAAAAAGATCTTCAGCTGATGATTTATCAGGTAATTTTCTTTGTGGGAGCCCTTATCGTTTTGACATTTATCCTTCGCTAACTTTCATAAGTAAAGGAGAATCTTATGTCGCCAATGTTTGTCCCCGGTCCAGTGGATGTTGCCCCGGTAGTTCTCGCTGCCCAGGCAAAGCCAATGATGCCCCATCGTAGTAAGGATTTTGAGGAGCTGTTCCGAAGAACCGCTGAGAAAGCCCAGAAATTGTTTTTTACCCAGTATCGGGTATTTCAGGGCACATCATCGGGATCCGGTATGCAGGAAGCCGGTGTTCGTAATTTTGTTCAAGAAAGCGTGCTCTCCTGTGTCAATGGCGCTTTTGCCGACCGTTGGAATAAATGCGCCATCGCCAATGGTAAACAGGCCGACCGGATCGAAGTCCCGTGGGGACAGGCGATCACACCTGAAATGTTGGCTGACGCGCTGAAAAAGAAATCCTACGAAGCGGTCACCATCGTTCACAATGAGACGTCCACCGGTGTGGAAAATCCGCTCAAAGATCTGGCCAAAGTGGTTCATGAGATCTCCCCGGATACATTGATCCTGGTCGATGCCGTCTCATCTCTGGGCGGCGCGAAGATCGAGATGGATGCCTGGGGTATCGATTTCCTGCTGACCTCCTCCCAGAAATGCCTCGCGCTTCCCCCGGGTCTTTCACTGGCCGCAGCCTCAGACCGCGCCATGAAGAAAGCTGAAACCGTCTCAAACCGCGGCTGGTATTTTGACCTTGTTCTCATGGAAAAGCACCGCCTCAAAGATTCAACCCCCATGACCCCGGTCATGCCGTTGATCTACGCGCTCGATGTTCAGCTTGACCGTATTCTGGAAGAAGGTATTGAAAACCGCTTTGCCCGTCACGCAGCTATGGCCCAGCGCACCCAGAAATGGGCTTCCGCTCACGGTATGGAACCCCTGGCTCCCGAAGGTTACCGTTCAAAGACCGTTTCAACGATCAAGAACGAAAAAGGCCTCGATATTTCGGCCCTGAACAAATTCCTTCAGACCAAAGGTATGCGCATCGCCAATGGTTACGGTGAATTAAAAGACAAAACCTTCCGCATCGCGCATATGGGCGAAATCACCATGAGCGATGTCGATACACTGCTTGCCAGTATGGAAGAATTCATGGCATAATACGTAATCGAATTATGGGCGGAGCACTCAGCCCGAAACGTTGATGCTGATCTCAACGGTCTCAAAGGTGCACCTGATCATTTCTCAAAATGAAAGGGCGCGCAATTTGAGACCGTTTTGCATTATTAATCACCGGAGCAATGACCATCATGCAATCCATCCGCATTCACAAATCCAACCCTGAAAACCACTCTCTCTACCGGACCGCTTTGATCATAACCATCAGCGGCAATGTACTCTTGCTGGTGATCAAATGGATTGCCGCGTACTTAAGCGGTTCTGTGGCCCTGTTTGCAGACGCGGCAAATTCCGCCTCGGATGTGCTGTACTCATTCCTGATGGTTCTTGGTTTGTGGATGGCGCAGAGGCCGCCCGACTCCAGCCACCCGCAGGGGCATAGCCGCTTTGAGCCGCTGGTTGGCTTGATGATCACCATATCCATGACTTATGCCGGCTACGCTGCCGCGAGTACGTCTATTCAACGATTCATCGAAGGTGGGAAAGCCATCGAGATCGGATTACCCGTTTTTGTGTTATTACTGGCTGCCGCGATTAAGGCTGGAATGTTTGTCTGGATCCGCGATCTGGCAAAGAAACTGAAAAGCCCGACGCTTGAAACAACAGCAAAAGATAACCTAAGCGACGTGCTTACGTCTACAGCCGCCTTTATCGGTATTGTTGGCTCTGATTTTATCCACCCGTTGGCAGACCCGATCGCGGGTGTGCTGGTCGCTATCTGGATCTTCCGCGCGGCTTTCGAGGCAGCGAAAGAAAACCTGGGATTCCTGACAGGCGCCGGCGCGTCTGAAGAATTGCGTGCTGAACTGGTGTCCGCGGCATCAGATATTCCAGGTGTGATCCGTGTTCACCATGCCATTCTGGAATACAGCGGCCCCCGTCTGCTGGTGGACATGCATATCAATGTGGATGGAAACATGCCGCTCAATCAGGTGCATGAGATCTGCGACCAGGTGATTGAGCGGCTCGAAAGCTTTTCTGAAGTGGACAGGGCGTACGTCCACATTGAACCCGAAGGGTGGGACTAGTTGGCTGTGATGTTATAGAAGAAGTTATAGGTGTAGCGCCCGTCCGGGAATTCGATGCGCATATCAATGGGTGAATAGCCGTACAGGGTGGCAGGAATGTTGAATACCAGGGTTTTCTGCCCGCCTTTTTCAGTGTCAAATGTACCGAGAAGGGTGCCGCCGTACCCGCGGGTTCCGGCTGAGCCCATATAGACGGTGAATTTGCTGTTGGCAGGGAATTCAGACGTGACAACGGTCACAGTGCCATCGCCGACCACACTCTGGATGCCAAAGGTGGGTACACCCGGGATGATCGGGAAGTTGGCGATGAATTTAGTGGCCGTGGGGATGACCAGTGTTCCGGTCATGGCGCCGGGTGTGCCGTTGGGTGACAGTGTTCCCAGCATGGCGCCCATGGTGCCTTCAGCCGTGGGGGTTGCCGGGTAGATGGTTCCCAGTGCCATCGGGGTAGAGGTGATGCCGGGTGTGCCGGTACCGGCCATCGGTGTACCCGGGGTGCCCGGAGTGCCGATTTGCGTACCTGAAAGACCCATGGCGGTGGCTGTCAACGTGCCGGACCGGATGGTGGCGACGGCAGTCTGGGTGGCGCTCAAGATTTCCTGGAATCCGGAGGCCTGTGTGGCGACCTTGACCGGGGTTTTGATCAACAAAGTGGGTGTAACAGCTTTCGGTTCAGCCGGCACTGTTGTGGCTGCGGCGGCCGCGGCGGGCGCCGTTGGCGCTACCGGTCCGATCGGCGAGATATTGGCCGGACGCTCGCATCCGGCCAACCCGATGATCAGCCCGGCAAATAAAACTACTTTTAGAAAATTCCTGTTCAAAGTGGTTACTCTCTTTCCTATCCTTCCATGGCCGGGCGATTAGTTCTCTCAGCGTTGGTACGCCGGATTGGAGGAAATGGATGGCAAAGTGCGATTCTCTTCGCGATTAAGCTACGGAGCGAATAGCACGAATTGTTGCAAGAAGCGTTCCACTTCGCGGTAGTAGTCAGTCAGGGTCTCTGCCTTGCGGAAGCCGTGACCTTCACCTTCGTACACCTTATAGATCAGCGGAATTCCCCGGCCGCGCACCGCGTTGACGATCTCTTCGGATTGCGCGGGCGGCACCACGCGATCCACCGATCCCTGGAAAACAGCCAGGGCGTCCTGGATTTTCGCCGCGTGGAATACCGGAGACCAGGCATGGTACTTTTCTGCCGCTTCCGGCAGCGCGCCGACCATACTGTCGTTGTAGTGTAATTCGAATTTGTGCGTATCCTGAACCAGAGTGAACAGGTTGCTTACCCCGTACAGGCAAAGGCCGGCTTTGAATACACCCGGGTGATGGATCAATGCGTTGAGAACGGTATACCCGCCCGCGCTGCCTCCCCGGATGATCAGTTTTTTGGGATCTGCCAACCCGTTATCAACCAGCGCTTTCGCGGCGGCGGCGGAATCTTCCACGTCTGTTTCCCCCCAGCGGTGACGCAGGGATTCAAGGTACGCGCGGCCGTACCCGCTGCTGCCTCGGTAATTTACATCCAGCCAGGCGTACCCACGTGAGGTAAAGAACAATCTCTCCGCGCTGAAGGTGACCGGTTGGATCGATGTTGGCCCTCCGTGAATATATAGGATAGCAGGAGGCAACCCCTCGGAGGTGTAATCCGGGTTGGCCGGCGGGTAATATGTGCCGAATACCTTGCTGCCATCTTCGACAGTCCATTCGAGCGGTTTGGGCTCAGAGTAATAGCCCTCAGGGAGGCGTTCCATATCACTGTAGGCGATGGTCAGCAGATGCTCACCGTCCCACTGGACAACGCGAGTAGGGATGCCGGGAGCGGACGCCAGAAATACTGCCTGCCGGCTGTGACCGGAAACGGACAATTGAGACAGCCAGGTATATGGGGCAGTGTCTACATGTGAAGTCTCACCGTTTTCGATATTCACCTGCCAGAGGTTCGCGACCCCGCCATGATTGCGGATGTACAGGATTTCGTGGTTGTCGTGTGACCAGCCATAGGAGCGGATCCCCTGGACCCAGGCTGGTTCGCACAGATGGAAACCGTCACCCTCTACCAGAACACGCGTGTCACCGGTTTGCAATTCTAGCAGAACCAGGTCTTCCCATTCCCCGTTGGAAACGATATAGCTCAGGTAGCGGCCATCCGATGAGAATTGAGGCTGGTACACGCTCTGGTCTACATCACCGGCCACACTGTGCCAATCGACCAGGTGCGGTGGACTGCCCTCGAGGCGGCCCAGCATCAACTTTGTTCCATCCCAGGGCATGTTGGGGTGGTTCCATTCGATCCACGCGATGAATTTACCAGCCGGGTGCCAGCGTGGTGACATGTAGAAATCGGAACCTTTCACCAGTTGGATCGGCCATTCACTTCCCTGGCTGTCGATGAGGCTGAGCAGGTCGGTTTGCCCATCGGAAAAAACTGAGAGGATCCATTGACCGTCAGGGGAAACCTGCGGGTCGGCAAACGCGCCATACGCCGGGGTAATGGCAACCGGGTGACCGTTCTCAAGGGGCATGCGATAGAGCAATCCGCTCTTTTCCGCGAAGAAAACATTACCATCATAGGTTGTGAACTCACCGCCGCCATACCCGATGCCTCCCCGTACCGAGAGGATCGGACCGGTCAGATCGCGGCGGGCGTCACCGGGTGACTGACGGACAAGAACTCCGGTTCCGGAGCGGCCTTCCACCCACAGGATCGTCCCATCGGTAGCATTAAATTGCACATCCTCCAGCCGGGTTTTCTGGCCGGCATCGGCGGCTGTCACTATGCTGGGCCACAGGCCGAACGCGCGTTCCTTTTTGATTTCCATACCGTATCCTTTCCCTACAGGTGTGGGAGGATCAACTCAACCAGTTTATCCTTTGCCTGCAATCCTACCGTGCGCGCTACTTCGTTTCCGTTTTTTATAACAATGATCGTCGGCAGGCTCATAACCTGGAATTTCCCTACAAGATCGGGGTTTGAATCGGCATCCACGGCAAAAAATGCCGCTTTGCCGGCCCATTCACCGGCGAGCCCGTCAATGATCGGCGCCAGCCGCTTGCAGGGTGAACACCATTCCGCGCCGAAATCCAGCACGACCGGAAGGGATGATTTAACCACTTTACTATCAAAATCAGACATTTGAAGAGAAGCCAGGTTGGACATGAATTACCTCTGGAAATTAGTATGTTCTTATTTTAACGAAAAACAGGCGGCAACGCCGCCTGTTGTGATTATTGGCTAAAAAAGCTATTTCAAATCGCGGGGTTTTACCCGTTCAACCAGTTCACCGCGAGTTTCTTCTTTCAAGTCCGCCCAGTGTTCAATGGGGAGCACAAGATGCGCGATCGAAGCTGTGGGTAATGACTCAACCTGCCCGCTCAGAATTTGGAGCAACCCTTCCAATCCGGGGTTGTGCCCCACGATCAGAATCCGTTCAATTTTATCGGGAATGGATTGCAGCGTGGAAAGGTAAGCGGTCGGCTCAGCCAGGTACAGGGAATCAACATAATCCACTTTGCCTTTGAAGGGCATTTTTTCCAGCATGCCGTCAACGGTTTGTTTGATCCGTTTGGCCGGTGAAGCCAGGATCACCTGCGGAACCAGTTCTTTTTCCTTGAGGTATTTTCCCATGCGGGGCGCGTCTTTTTCACCGCGTTTATTTAAAGGACGGTCTTGATCCGGAAGGTCAGGATGTTTCCAACTGGATTTCGCGTGCCTCATTAATAATAAAGTTTTCATAAAGGTTTATCCCTGTTTAACAATTGAAAGAAAACAACTCAAATCGATACTATCATACCTTAATTGACAGGCTTGAAAAACCTATTAATAAAATGTTAACTATGTTTCGATCGGGCTGCATCAATGCGGCGTGTGAGGCTATAATTTCTCATAATGACTGTGACCAATACGAAACCACTGGATCAACAGGCTGGAGAACACCGTTGGATCGCTGAAGCCCAGCAGGGTGACCTTGCCGCGTTTAACCGGTTGGTAACGCTGTATCAAGACAGGGTATTTAACACCGCCTTTCGGATTATGGGTGGCTATGACGAGGCGGAAGATGCCGCGCAAACAGCCTTTATTTCCGCTTACCGGAATATACAGTCTTTCAGGGGCGGTTCATTCAAAGCATGGCTGATGAGAGTAGTTATCAACGCCTGTTATGACGAGCTGCGGAAATCCAAACGGCAGCCGCTGGTTTCCATTGACGATGATTCGCGGGAAGACTCTACTGATCCGGTGGAACGGGGGTTGTCCGATCCTTCTCCGACCCCGCAGGAGATCAGCGAAATACGCGAATTGAACCAGGCTGTGCAGCACTGTCTGCAAGACCTTCCGCCGGATTTCCGCACGGTCGCGGTTCTGGCCGATGTGGAAGAACTTGACTATGAAGAGATCAGCCGTATAACCGGAAACCCGTTGGGAACGGTGAAGAGCCGGCTGGCCCGCGCCCGCCAGAAGTTACGCGGTTGTTTGCAGGGTTTCTGGGAACTATTACCCCCGGCGATTCGTCAGAAATATGAAGGTGCCAGATGACCGCCGGAATGAATGACCACGATTGGGAATTGCTATCAGCCTACCTGGATTCTTCACTCTCACCTGTAGAAACCCGTGATGTGGAGGACCGGTTATCACATGACACCGATTTTTCGGCGGCGTTGGTCTCTTTGCGTCAAACCAGGGCGATCCTCCGGGCTGTTCCGGATGTAAAACGCCGCCGCAACTTTTACCTGACCCCTGAAATGGCGGGCCAACGCACGTGGACCTGGTTGATCCCGGTGTTTAATTTCAGTTCAGCTGCCACTGGTTTGCTGGCTGTGATTCTGCTGGCTATGAATTTGCTTCCATCAGGTATGCGGGCAGCTCCGGCCCAGGATGTGATGATGTCCGCGCCGGTTGTTCAGTCAACGGCAGCGCCGGCCAACGCGATGATGGAAAAACAATCCGCTCCGCTGCCTACCATGGCGCCTGCCGGCGCTGAGGGTGCTCAACCGGAAGTACTGGAAGAAGCGGGTCACCCGGCTGCAGCGGATAACGCTCCGGGTATAAGCCTGATGGAACCATCTCTCGCGGTTGGGGAGATGCCTGCGGAGCCTGAAGCGGCAATGCCCGCGCCTCCAGCCGCGGCACCACTGATGGCCAAAGGCGAAGAACCCGCAGTTGGCTCAGCGGCGGCTGCCTCGCCTGAAGCGTATATGGAACAGAAGGCGGTTGTTGAAGCTAATGCTTTGGAGACCCCAACACCTGCTCCGGTAGTGGTTCAACCAGACTCCCGTGAAATGGCAGCCACACCTGCCCTTGCGGAGGAGCCGTCAACCGGGGTTGTGGAGACTATCCCTCTCGCGGATATGCCAGCCCCCGAAAGTGCCCCTCAGGTAATAGAATCCAACCCCGTATTACCCGCACTCAACGCAGATAAATGGGAAACCTCCCGGGTATGGCCGGCTGGAATTCTGTTACTTCTATCGATTTTACTGGCTGCCGCGGGTTTTGTTCTGCGAAAGCGTATCCATTAATGAATAACACCGGTAAAGTCGCTTTCTGCGTGCAATGCGGCGCGCCCGTCAATATGGAAGAAAAATTCGGGCGAATGCGCCCTGTATGCCCCGCGTGCGGTTGGATCTATTTTGCCGATCCCAAAGTAGCGGTGGCCGTGGTAGTTCTTCACCAGAATCGAGTGTTGCTGACCCGGCGAATCAATGAACCCCATCAGGGATACTGGTCATTACCCGCCGGCTTCATGGACGCGGGTGAAACCATACCGGAAGCCGGCGCGAGGGAGTGCCTGGAAGAGACCGGGGTGACGGTAAAAGTGACCGGCCTGTTTGATGTGTTCAGCGGGAAAGAGCATGAACATGGCGCGGATATTGTTCTGGTTTGCCGCGCCGACTACCTGGGAGGGGAGGTAAAAGCCGGTGATGATGCCGACCGCGCGGAATTCTTCCACCTGCATTATCTGCCTCCTCTCGCTTTTGATACCACCCGACGGATCCTGGAAAAGATTAAAAATCTCTCATAGGTTCGTTACGTATAATTTACACAAAATTACTTTCAAATTTACTATTACATCCATATAATCAATTCAATATATTACCCGGTTTCCACCTGTTTGGATGGCCCGAACCTTGCAATACGTGTGCTGGCCGGTTGCTTTATTAAGGAGAACTGTATTAATTACATACCTGGATACCAAAAACCGGTATTGGATGACAGGCTTACGATGAATCGCAGTAACTATGGCTGAAAATCCCCAGATCCTCCTTGTTGAAAAGGAACAATCCATAATCGAACAGGTGACTTCACTGATCGAGAAAATTGGTTTTAACAAACCTCAGATCGCGTCGACCGGTGAAGAAGTTAAGCATCTCATCAGCACTCAACGGCCGGACCTGGCACTTGTCGGGATGTCAATGGATTTTTTGAAAGACGGCCGTAATACAGGCCGGATGATTTCTGAAGATTACAACCTTCCGGTTGTTTACCTGGCGGAAAAAGAAAATGCATCCGATATAGCCGGTTTATCCGCGGCGTACAGTTGCGTTCCGCAACCGGTTGACCACCGGAATTTGAAAAAGACCATTATGATGGCCATTTCGCGGCATAACCTGCTGGATAATTTCACGGCGTTGATATCTGAGCTGTCTATTCCGGCGTTGATCATTGATTCAAAATCACTTGAAGTGTTGACGGTCAACGAAGCGTTTTCATCCGCGTTCCCGGAAATGCGGCGGCAGGAACGGTTGACTGATTTTCAAACCGAAATGACTGATCTGGTATCCACCCTGGAAGAATTGGTTGCCCGGGTAAAAGAAGAAAAGGTACCGGTTATCGTTGAGGCCACGTTATCAACCACCGAAGGGCTAAAACCGTATAACATCTTCGCCCGGCCGATCGAAGCGCTGGGGCAGTTTGCTGTCACCTTAACATTTGTCGAAAAGGATTTTTCACAGGACGAAGCTTTTAATTATTCTCCTGTTATGCAATTGCGGATTGACACAAAAGGGAATATCCTGGCGGCCAACCATCAATGGTTGACAAAAACAGGTTACAACAACCTCGATTTACTTCATTTGCCGATAAGCTCCATACTTACAGAAGAGTCAATTAACCGGTTGACCGGAGAGATTTTGCCTGCGTTGGCTTTGGAAAAAGTGGTTGAAGCCAAAAAAATTGATATCCAACTCGCGAATGGAACAACCGCTTCATATTCGGTTTGTTTTTCCTTCCTTCCCAGAAGCGCGCACTTTTTGATCGCCTTCATTGATACGCCAATTATTGACGCGCTGCGGCAGGAAAAGGAAGAGGATATTCTGGCAAACGCCCTGCGAGACTCTGCCGCGGCCTTGACCAGCACATTGAATTTTGACGAAGTCCTGGACCGTATCCTGGTCAACGTGGGAGAAGTGGTCCCCAATGAAGCGGCCAATGTGATGATGATCTGGTCTGGCGTAGCCTATATTGTGCGCTCCATCGGCTACGCGGAACGTGGGATCGAAGAATCCATGATGAGCCTGCAGATCCCCATCACCCAGGAATCGCATTTCCTCAGCATGTACACAACCGGCATGCCTCTGGCTGTGGGCGACATGCACGAATATGCCGCGCTGGAAAGCCATTCCAACATACACTGGGCGCGATCCATGGCTTCTGCGCCGTTGCGCAGCAAAGGGCAGGTTTTTGGATTTCTCAATCTTGAAAGCTGCCAACCCGGTTTTTACAATCAACAACACGCGGACCGTCTGCAGGCATTTGCCGACCAGGCGGCAGTGGCGATTGAAAACGCCCGGCTGTACGCCGAGGTTCAACAGTATGCCATTACAGATGAGCTGACCGAAATCTATAACCGGCGCGGCTTGTTTGAACTGGGCCGCCGCGAAGTGGAACGCGCCCACCGTTATGGACGAAGCCTGTCGGCTGTAATGATAGACACGGATAAATTTAAAGAAATTAATGATTCGTACAGCCATGCCGTCGGCGACCATGTTCTGAAAACGCTGGCGGAACGCTGGAAAGCCAGCATCCGCGAAGTGGATATTCTGGGCCGCTATGGCGGCGATGAGTTTGTCATTTTGCTTCCTGAAACCGACCTGGAAAACGCCATGCAGGTGGCAGACCGCCTCCGCCTGGCAATTTGTTCCAAACCGATCGAAACCCCGGCCGCGGATATTCCGCTTTCTGTAAGCATCGGCGTGGCTTGCCTGACAGATGCTATAAAATCATTCGATGAGCTGATTGATAAGGCGGATGAAGCTTTGTTCCGTTCCAAAGACGCGGGAAGAAACCAGGTCAGCAAGTAAAATGCTGGTTCGGCTTCGGCCGGAAGTAAATAACTGAATCACTCCGTGTGTTATGATTTGATAAATTGCTCCGGAGCGTTTTCCGTGCCCGGCTGATATTACGTGGTGTGGTTGTCTTTTCTTGCGATGATCACCCGGTAGAATGGCCGAATCGAACAACCGCGCGGATGCGCGGCTGGAGCCAGTGTATATGAACAAAACACGCGGATTTTTGATCCCAAATTCATTGAATAATTAAGAAAGTAATGAGAACGGCATGGCTGGTAAATCAGATCGCCTGAAGGCGGATATTGTTTTATTGTTGGTGGCGGCGGTCTGGGGTGGCGGTTTCGTGGCCCAGCGTACAGGTTCCCAGCATGTTGGTTTCTTTGTGTTTGGGGCGGCGCGTTATTTCCTGGGATTAATCTGTCTACTGCCATTCATCCGCCATTTCAATATCCCCCGCCGCTGGCTGCCCTGGTCCATTCTGACGGGTGCCGTTTTATTTGCCGGCAGCGCACTTCAGCAGGCAGGGATTGCCACTACGACCGCGGGTAACGCGGCGTTTATTACCGGTTTGTATGTGGTCATTGTGCCAATCCTGATATCCATTATTACCCGTAAACCGGCGGCCGGCATCACCTGGGCCGCCGCCATCATCGCCGTGATCGGAACATTCATGCTTTCATCCGGCGGCACGCTCAATTCCTTTGCCATCGGTGACATCCTCGAATTGATCGGGGCGGTCATGTGGGCGTGTCACCTGATACTGGTGAGCAAACTCTCGTCCAAAGTCGAGTTGATCCAATTCTCCGTATTGCAATATTTGGTCGCCGGAATCTTGAATTTAGTCTTCGGCCTGGCGTTTGAACTGCCAACCTTCGGTAATTTACCCCAGGTTTGGACGGCCATCGCGTATGCAGGGATCATATCCACAGCCATTGGTTTTACCGGCCAGGTGTGGGGGCAGCGTCACGCGCCGGCGGCTGACGCGGCTCTGATCTTGTCAATGGAAGCTGTTTTCGCGGCTATCGCCGGTTTTCTGTTCCTGGGGGAGCGTTTTACGCCAATACAGGTGGCCGGGTGTATGTTGATCTTTGGCGCCATGCTGATCACCCAGTTGTGGCCTTTCTTACGGCAAAATATTCAGGCCCCCGCGATAGAGTAACAAATTGCCCGGTTAGGTGAAATAATGGTTTTATTCACCTTTTATGTAAAGTTTAAAAATTTTATGAGATAATACAAAAGTACTCCCGCAGTAAAACATATTTTATACGTTGTCCATTGATAACCTGACCTGGATGTGAAAATCCTGTCAGATTATTTAATTAATGGTACGCAAACAACCACCGGTTGAATGCCATTTCACTCTTCGGAGCGTAACAATGACGTCAAAGATCCGCCGGGTAATACATCTAATTATTGGTATCGGGTTGCTTGCCGGTACGGCCGTTCCGGGGCCATCCGCCTCGGTTAACGCGGATACCTCGTTGCCTGCTCAGGTAAACAAGGCATTTGTCCCCAATGCCATCAGCACGGGCGGCGTGTCCACGCTTACCATCACAGTTTATAACCCTAACGCGTTTGACCTGAATCTTTCCACTTCTCCTGCCGCGTTGACAGACACGCTTCCACCAGGTGTAACATTCGCCTCTCCGGCTAATGCGACAACTACCTGCGGCGGAAGCATCTCAACGATCGGTACCACCCTGTCATTGATCGGCGGTACTGTACCGGCAAAATCTGGGCTGGTTTTCGGGTCATGTTCGATCTCTGTAAATGTGACATCTCTGGTTGCAACCACACATATCAACACCATCCCGGCTAACAACCTGCAGGCCACAGATCCAACTGGCACAATTTCGGTGACCAATACCACCCCGGCTAGCAACAACCTGCTGGTGAATTCGGTTCTGGCGCCCTCTGTAAATAAATCCTTTGCAGTCAATACGCGTAATGTGGGCGTCGCGGTCAACATGACCATCAATATCAGAAACAATGACCTCAACTATCCGCTGACGAATGTCGGTTTGACCGATACACTCCCCACCAATATCCGTGTCGCCAGCGCGACAGTTACGAAAACCAATTGCGGCTCTGTGGCAGTAAACGGGTCGACCGGCAACCCCCTGGCTGTAAATGACACTGCCATCGTGATTTCCAATGCCACGATCGCGGCGAATACGACCTGTTCCGTGGTTGTTTCTGTAGTCTCCTCTATCGCGGGAGCGTACCTGAACACCATCCCCGCCAACGCGGTCACAACTGCTCAAAATGTGACCAACAATTCAGCAGCAACGGCGCCTATAAACTACCAGTCAATCGGTACAACGAAAGTGTTCTCTCCCTCAACATTCAGAGTTGGCGGCACGAGTACGTTTACCATTACATTGACCAATTCAACCTCAACGCCATTAACCGGTGTAGCTTTTACCGATACCCTTCCTGCCGGTCTCACATTTTCTGAACCGCCCACTGCATCCCAATGCGGCGGTACAGTCACCTCAGATGCGACCAGCCTTTCATTTAGCGGTGGGGCCATAGGCGCTTCACCTGCATCCTGTACGATCACCGGCGAAGTTACCTCTTCGTATACGGGGACGTTCACAAACAGTATCCCGGCCGGTGGTTTAACCACCGATCAGGGCGCGACCAACATCACCGCGATTTCCGGAAATGTGACTGTGTACGCGGATGGCACGGGTATCACCAGCGCCTCAAAGTCATTTTCACCATCAACTATCGGAGTTGGCGGAACATCGACCCTGACGATCCGGTTCACCGCGCCGGCGGATACATCATTGACTGGCTTTTCGTTGACTGACGCTCTGCCTATTGGCGTGGTCGTCGCGCCATCACCTTCAGCCACCAAGAGTGCCAACTGTCAGGGTGGAACGTTCAGTCCGGCTGCCGGAGCAACTCAGGTGAACTATACCGGCGGCACAATACCCGCAGGAGCTCAATGTACTCTGACGGTAGTTGTAACGGCCAGTGACAAGGGAACTTACACCAATACTATCTCTCCGGCTAATATCACCAATAATGAAAATAGAAACGTTTCGGGGAATTTTTCCGCCAATCTTACAGTCAGCGGTATTACAGTATCAAAAGCGTTCTACCCTTCCACTGTTAACCAAAATGGTATATCCACCCTGACCATAACCCTGGATAACGCCAATACGGTTCCTCTAGAGGCCACTGCATTTACAGATACACTTCCAGCCGGCTTATCCGTTGCCGACCCCAAAAACCTGGTAACCACCTGCGGTGCGGGTTCAGTGACGGCCACTTCAGGGACACAACTGATCACCATGAGCGGCGGCATTGTCCCTGCCAGGGTGGGGACTGTTAATGGTATTTGCACGGTGAGCGTTGATGTAATTGCCACAACAGCCGGGAATAAGACGAACACCCTAGCGGTCGGGTCTGTAACAGGTACGGTAACGTATCCACCAAGTTCTGCTGTGTCAATTTCCAATACTGCTGCCGCGAATGCAACACTTACGGTAACGCCGCTGAGCATTAATGTTGTTAAAGCTTTCTCACCATTGAGTGTTACTGGCGGTTCTTCATCGGTTATGTCGGTTACCCTCATCAATCCAACAACCTCGCCCCTTACCGGTATCGGCTTTACGGATACATTCATCTTTGATAGCGGTACCGGACGTGGAATGTCAGTAGCCAATCCACCTCATGTAAATTTGGGGACCTGCGGCGGCACATTGACCGCTCCTGCCGGGGGAACCTCAATTACATATTCCGGTGGTTACCTTGCCGCGAATGCTTCGTGCACGCTCTCGGTTGACATAACCATGAATGTGGAAGGCAACCTGACCAATGAAATTCCCGCCAACGCGGTGACAACAACGAACGGTGCAAAGAACGCCAACAAGGCCGAAGCCACCTTGAGCAACCTGCCCGGTGCCAGTGTTTCCAAAGTCTTCCTGCAGAATCCCATATTAAGTGGCGCCGGAAATGTTTCCACCCTCGCGATCACAATTCAAAACCAGTCGAATTTCCCGCTAACAGGCCTCGGTCTTCTGGATACCTTGCCTTCCGGCATGGACCTTTCTGGAACATTGAACACATCACAGTGCAACGGTGGTACGGTTGCCTTTGACAGTGGTACGCGGCAGCTTACTCTCACAGGAGGCTCGCTGGCTGATGATGCCTCCTGTACTGTTCAGGTGGATGTAACCGCTCCTACTGTGGGAACCTTCCAGAACTGCATCGAAGCCGGAGCGCTGGTAAACGATCAGGGCGCGGCCAATGACCGGGCCTGCGACACGTTGACAGTGAATCAGGGCCTAAACCCGCCTTCTATCAGTAAAAACTTCTCGCCAAACCCTGTGGCGGCAGATAGCACTTCCGTGCTCACCTTTACCATTACAAATTCCAATACCACAGCTCTGACAGGTGTCGCCTTTACAGATACATTTCCGGCCGGGCTGGTTGTTTCCACCCCGCCCAATGCCACACAATGCGGTGGGACGGTGACAACAACGGCCGATTCTGTTACTCTGACAGGCGGGACGATTGCTGCCAGCGGCAACTGTACTGTGGTGGTAGGTACAAAATCTGCTACTGGCGGTCAATATGATAATGTCAGTGGCAACGTTTCATCCACCAACGGCGGCACAGGCAATACCGCCAGCCGGTCTCTGGTTGTGGTTGCCCATCCCCAGCTCGTAAAAACTTTTGTGACCAACCCGATCACCCGCGGCGATGTCACCACACTTCAATTTACCATCACCAATCCGGCGGAAAATACGGTTGCTCTTACGGGGGTGGCGTTTACAGACGCACTGCCCACCGGCTTGCAGGTGGCAACTTCTCCCAATATCACCCTCTCGGCCAATTGCGGGGCGGCCACATTTGCCCCCACTGCCGGGGCAACATCCATCAGTTTCACCGGTGGAACGATCCCGGTCGCGCCTAACAATGTTTGCACGGCCAGTGTGGATGTCACCGCGCCGAATGCCGGCACATATATCAACACCACATCCACGGTGACTTCTACCAATGGCGGTACCGGAGCCTCAACATCCGATACATTAACAGTCAATGGTGTAGGTCTGTCAATTACCAAAACCAGCACTACATCCAACTATAAACTTGCCGGCGATACCATAGTCTATTCATATAAATTGACCAATACCGGTACAGCGGATCTGTACGGGCCTTTTATGGTCACGGATGATAAATTCGGTTCGGCATTGAATTGCGGGGGGACTTCCCCTCTGGCCCCCGGCGGAGAAATTGCCTGCACCCAGAATTACACCGTGACGGCATCCGATGTGGGCGCGAAATCGGTGACCAATACCGCGTACGCTACCTGTGATGACGGCCTGGGTGGTACGGTGACCTCCAACAATAGCAGCGTTACGGTTCCCCTGGCTCGAATAACAATTGATAAAACCACAGATGCCACCGGCTATACGGCAGTTGGCAACCGGATCCGGTATTTTTACACCCTCACGAATACCGGACAGTCGACCCTCTACGCTCCTTTCCAGGTCTCTGATAATAAGATCAGCAGCGGAACTCCTTTCACCTGTGGAACAGCCACTGTTCTTCCACCCGGCGGTGTAATTACCTGCCAGTTATCTGACGCCAACCGGTACACGGTTGTGGCGGCCGATCTGACGAACGGACTGGTCACCAATACGGCATTTGCCACAGCGATGGACGCGTCATCCGGTGGCGCGGTGGTTACATCGGCTACAGACAGTGTTACCGTATACCGCATCCTTGCGCCCACTGTGGCAAAAGCATTCTCGCCAAACCCGATGGCTGTCGGGCAGACAACCCTGTTGACGATCACACTCACCAACACCAACCCATTAGCTTCATTATCCGGATTGGCGTTTACAGATACCTTCCCCGCGGGGATGACCAGGGTTACCGCACCGGCTTCAAGCCAATGCGGCGGAACTGTGACCAGCACCGACACATCATTAACATTGGCCGGCGGTTCACTTATTCCGGGTGGCACCTGTAATATTACGATCCTTGTAACGGCATCCAATCAGGGTAATTATGTCAATAACACGGGTAATGTGACGACCTCAAATGGTGTCACCGGCACTTCAGCGTCTGCCACCCTGGTAGTTTTGAACGCTCCTGTAATATCCAAATCCTTTTCTCCGGATACGATCCTGGAGAACGGCACCAGCACCTTAACGTTCACACTGCGAAATCCCGCGGCCAATACCGCGGCGCTGACAAATGTTTCCTTCACGGATACATTCCCGGCTGGACTGGTTGTTCAGAATCCTCCCAACTCATCCGCCATAAATTGCGGAGTACCGGTTTTTGCTCCCACAGCCGGCGCGTCTTCATTAAGCTTTAGCGGCGGAACCATAGCTGTGGGTGGAACCTGCACGGTTTCGGTGGATGTCACCGCGCCGTATGGGATATATAACAATACAACAACAGCCCCCTCATCCGATAACGGCGGCACGGGTGTGCCTTCAAATACGGCCACGTTAACCGTCAACCAGGCAGTTGATCTGGCAGTTACTAAAACAGACAGCCGTCTGGCAGTAGACCGTGGAGAAACCACCAACTATGTGATCGAAGTCAGCAATGCGGGGCCAAGCGTGGCTGTTAATGCGCGGGTATTTGATACCTTCCCGTCATCGCTGACCAATATCACCTGGACCTGCTCGGCAGATCCAGGCGGAGTCTGCACGGCATCCGGAACGGGCAACATATCCGATACCGTGACGATTCCGGTTGGCGGCCGTCTGACCTACCTGGTCACAGCCGATGTGCTTCCCTCCGCATCCACAAGTGTTGTTAATAAAGCTTCCGTAGTCGAGCCTGTTGGCGTTGTTGACCTGAATACAGCGAATAACAACTATACGGATACAGATCAGATCAATATTTTGACACTGGATAAAACATCGACGCAATCTTCTTACAATACTCTTGGAGCGACGATCAATTACTTCTACGCTCTCATAAATGGCGGAACTTCAGAGATATCCGGTCCGTACTCTGTCACGGATGATAAAACAACGGTTATTTGCCCAACACCGGCCGGACCCATGAGCCCGACCTCGACTGTCACGTGTTCCTCCACATACACGATCCTCCAATCTGATCTTGATAACGGGTCATTGACCAATAACGCTTCCGGATCAGCTTTTGATCCCGATGGCGATACGGTCAACACCAACACCGATAGTCTGACAATCAACAGCAGCCAGGATCAACGGCTTGGACTGGTCAAATCCATCACCCGCGGTGACCTGTACGTGGCGGCGGGCGATGTTGTGGAATACAGCTATGTGCTGACCAACACTGGCAACGTGACATTGACCGGGAATGGAGCTGGCAGTGAATTCACTGTCACAGATGACCGCTCCACAGTAACCTGCCCGTCAACACCAACCAGCCTGGCCCCCACCGAAACGATTACCTGCACATCAACATACACCATCACCGCGGCAGATATCACCGCCCAGAGTGTGACCAACACAGCCCAGGGACACGCGTTATTCGGCGCGCTGGCGGTCAACTCCAATACGGATACCGAAACCGCCCATATCCGGCGCGGCTCGATTGTGGGTACCGTCTTCCTGGATATGAACAGTAACCAAACCATGGATGCCGGCGAATCCCCCATATCCGGTGTCACGATCGATATTTATGACTCAGCCGGAACAACATTGCTGACCACCCTGACAACCGATGCTTCCGGTGGATTCTCGTACCCCAACCAGCTTCCCGGCAATTTTGTTGTGGTTGAGCATGATCTGCTCGGATATGTCAGTACTACATCCAACAGGTTAACTGTCACGGTTACTCCCGGAGGAACAGCCCGGGCGGATTACGGCGATTACAGGGCCACAACGGTAGCCAACAGCCTGATCCGTGGGCAGGTTTACACTGATGTTAACCAGAATGGCATCCGTGACGCGGGAGAAGTTGTCATCCCCGGCGTTGCGGTCAATTTGCTGAACGCGGCTGGAACAGTAATTAACACAACCACCACCGACGCCAATGGCGCCTACCGGTTCAACAGTCTGTCTTCCGGGGTGTATACCGTGCAGGAAACCAATTTGCCCGGTTACGCCAGTTCCACACTGGACCATGTAAGCCTTACATTGACCACCGGTTCTATCGGTATCGCCGATTATGGTGACTATCTGGGCGCGGCATCTACCTATGATCCGGCCATTACTAAATCAGGTTCTCCATCCACGGCCCGCATTGGTGATACGGTTGTTTTCACAATTACTGTTGGAAATAACGGTACGGCAGATGCCCTTAATGTGACCGTTTCTGATACCATGCCGGATTTCCTTGACCTGGTCAATATCACCATCAATCCTGATCCAGGTTTGACTCCGGTAATAACAGACAACGACTTCACGATAAATTTCGGCACTGTGAGGCCTGTCGATTTTTACACCATTACCATCGTAACGCGGGTCAACCTGTTTGGAATTCCACCAGGAGGTTCAAACAGCGTGACCCTGTCATCATCCTCCATACCGGATCCGTTATTCAACAATGCGTCTACATCGCTAGTTTCGATCTTCAGCGGTTCAGGGGTTGACATGCCGGATACTGGTTTCGCGCCGGATACAGTCACCCTGTTGCCCGCAAGACCGGAGAACCTCTACAACCAGTATTCAGACCTTTCTCTGGAGATCCCGTCTATTGGTGTGAATTCCGCCATAGTGGGGCTTTCAAGCAAAGACAATAGATGGGATGTCACCTGGTTGGAGAACGACCTGGGCTATCTTGAGGAAACCGCGTTCCCCTCATGGAACGGAAACAGCGTGATCACCGGCCATGTTTATAAAGCAGATGGGACTCCCGGGCCTTTTGAAAAGTTGAACCAACTGAAATATGGTGACAAGGTCAACTTGCATATTTTCGGACTGAATTATGTCTATGAGGTCAGGGAAGTTGTCACCATTCAACCGGATGATATTGGCGCCGTCATGCGTCACGAGGATACTCCCTGGCTGACATTATTAACCTGCCGGGGGTATGATGAAGCCAGGGGTACATACCGTTCCCGGGTTTTGGTCAGGGCCGCTTTGATAAAACTGCAGTAAATATGATGATTCACCTTACGGAAGGCCTGAAATGGCCTTCCGTTTTTATGTTAATTTTATTGACATCACAAAATTGTCGCGCTCCTGTTATAATTTTGCTTTATAAAATAACCTGATCGGGTTGGGGATTATTCGGTACCGTCTCAGACAGGTATTTGCTATAACTGTTTTCCCATATACGCAATACAAAAATTGAATACTCACATCTTTGCGAAATCATCGCGGAGGACTACTGTCATGATGAAATCAAAGTACTGTCCTATCCTGACCTGGATCTTGCTGGCCATCATGACGGCTGCCGTCGGTATGGCAACCCCGGTTCCCGTAAAGGCTCAGGCGTTCTCCACACCTCCACAAATCAATGGCATCTTCAACCCGGATACCATTTATCCCTCACAGACCTCCCGGTTGACTATCAATGTCTTCAATCCTAATGTATTACCGTTGACCGATGTCAACTGGACCGACAACCTTCCGCTGGACCTCGAAGTGGTTGACCCGGCCAATCCGGTTGTTACCGGTTGCGGTTCCGCGTATACCCTGACCGCCAATCCGGGATCAACGAGTATTTCCCTATCCGGTGCCATAACTGATGGAACCACAGACCCGGTCAACCCGGGGGTATGTTCCGTCACGGTCAGCGTTACGGCGTTTACCGTAGGAAACCATACCAACGTGATCGACCATCTGACCGATGGCAACGTCCGCCTTGGTGGTGTGTTGACCAATTATGAATACGACGCGAACATCACGCTGCTGGTCCTTCCGATGTCGGAACCGGAAGTACGAAAACGCTTTACCCCGAATGATATCAACGAGGGCGAAACCAGTACTCTGACAATCAATTTCGAAAACAATGACTCGCAGGTGGCTTTAACCGATGTCACCCTTGATGACACCCTCCCCCCTGACATGACCGTTTATGATACGTCTTCAATCACCATGTCAGGATGCGGTTCAGGTACGCTGAACCCGATCAGCGTGGGTGACACCGCCCTGCATCTCACAGACGCGACAATTGCCGCTTCCGGTACTTGTACCATCACTCTGGAAGTCGCGACGGCAGATACAGGGACATTTATCAATACCATACACCCATCCGATATCACTACCCATCAAAAAGTAACCATCCCGGGTGACGCATCGGCTACGTTGGTCGTCAGAAACATGTCCATTACCAAAAATTTCGGCTCGGCCAATTTTGAGCAGGGCGGAACCACATCACTGACGATCACAATTTCCAACCCGGGTACCAGTCAACTCGACATTGTTCATTTCGTTGATACCATGCCCGGGGATATAACGGTTGTTAATACACCTGGGACTATTACCGGACCCGGATGTACCGGAGATCTGGTAGTCAGTGTGCCGGGTAGTCTGACGTTAAATAACGGTGTTATCCCTGCCGCCAGCACCTGTACATATACAGCCACAGTGCAAGCGATCGCACCTGCCTCCGGCACATACACCAATAACCTTTCCTGTACCGAGATCACATTTGATGGCGGAACAGCCGGTTGTTCCGATGCCAGTGACTCTGTGGAAGTTTACGAACCCGGTTTTGGTCTTGAAGCTGTGAAGAACTTTCAGGATGACATCATTGAACCGGGAACACCCACACGCATGGAGATTACGGTCACGGCTCCGGGGGATCATGATATCACCGGCTTAAATGTAACGGATAATTTGCCCGCCGGAGTAGTTGTTTATTCAACTCCTTCCCCGCAAAACACCTGCGGCGGAACCTTTTCCCCGGCAGTGGATGATACGGTAGTGGCATTAACCGGGGGTTCAATCTCCCGTGGAACATCCTGCCGTTTCAGTGTGAACGTAACATCCAATGTATATGGACCGCATACCAATACTATTCACCCGGCTCAGATCACCAATACCCAGGGGCAGCAGATAACAGGGGATATAACCGATACCTTCACAGTGCGTGACATCACTGTAACAAAGGACTTCGCCAGCAGCATTGTGGGGAAAAATGGCATTACATCTCTGACTATCACTCTCCGGAATAACTACAACCGCCCTTTGACAGATATCGCCTTTACCGACACACTGCCCGGAACAACGACCGATGGCATTGTTATTGCCACCCCCTCGAACCTGGTCAACACCTGCGGTGGGACGGTTACCGCCGACCCTGACACACAGATCATTTCCTTGACGGGTGGGAGCATTCTCGCCTCAAACAGCACCTGCGCGATTACTCTGAATGTTCAGGGGCGTAGTTCCGCCACACCCCCGCCGGGAACCAATTACACAAATACAATTCCCATCGGCGGTGTTACAGGTGTGGTTAATGGCACAACCGACACACATAACTGGTTTGCCGCGTCTGACAG
>CAYOKC010000032.1:0-33415 GCA_964404415.1 uncultured Leptolinea sp.
ATGCAGAAGAACTGATAGCGATAATTGATGGGAAATTGATGAATCCGGATGCCGACCTTACCCGTGAAATTAAGGGTGGTTGTGGCGCGGATCTTATGAGTGATGTTCTTGCGTCAATTCAACCTGAAGCAGTTCTGCTGACAGGTTTATGCAACCCGCAGGTGGTCAGGACTGCGCAAATGGCCGATGTGTCAGCTATTGTTTTGGTTAGAGGGAAACTACCTCCAAAGGAGACAATCGATCTTGCCAACCGAGAGCGGATTCCGCTTATCACAAGTCCCTTTGGCATGTTTGAGCTTTGCGGCCGGTTGTTTCAAAATGGATTAAAAAGCTATGAATCTTCTGTAGCTGACGGGGATTGCTCCTGCGAAGTTTTTTCATAAAAGAGGAAAATGAACGCTGCTTCCAATCGTTCAACAGTTGTGTTGACCGACCAACAGGCCGAGAGTATTACCCGGTCGGAAGAATTAGCGTATGAATTGCGTATCAATGAAGTGATGACCCGGAATGTGCGGTCAGCTTCACCGGATACGATTATGAAAGATGTGGTCGAGATATTCCGGAAAACCGGTATCTCAGGCATGCCTGTCACAGAAAATGACAGGCTTGTTGGCGTTATAAGCATGGAAGATATCTTCCATTGTCTGATAGAAGGTGGACTTGAAGCGCCAACCACACAATATATGACACCGG
Source organism: uncultured Leptolinea sp. (assembly GCA_964404415.1). Classification (GTDB taxonomy): domain Bacteria; phylum Chloroflexota; class Anaerolineae; order Anaerolineales; family Anaerolineaceae; genus Leptolinea. The sequence continues at coordinate 694 of CAYOKC010000032.1, forward strand.
ACCCATATACAGTCTGCGATGTGGACCTGGTTGTAGAAGCGCTGAAAATATTTGTGGCAACCGGGGTTGGCCGCTTGCCGGTAGTAAATACTGAGGGTAAGTTAACCGGCATCATCACAAAAGGCGATATAACGCGCGGCTTGCTGAAAGTACTTCAATCGAAAACTCAGGAAGAAGAGATGCGCCGTTACCGGGCATCTCACCTGTTTGAAGATATTGAATCAGACCGCACAAGTTTGATACTGCGATACACCATCAAACAACATGATTTTGTACACGGCGGAGCCGCATCAAGCAACATCAAACGGGCGCTAATAAGGCTGGGAGCCAGTCCGCAGATAGCCCGTCGATGCTCAATAGCCATCTATGAAGCTGAGATCAACCTTATCATCCATACAAATAATGGCGGCATCATACGGGTGGAAATCGAACCGCACCAGATCACGATCGATGTAACCGATGATGGCCCGGGAATTGCCGATGTGGAACAGGCTATGAAACCCGGATACTCTACCGCGAGCGAAGAGATCCGCGAACTCGGATTTGGCGCCGGTATGGGACTGGTCAATATCGCGCGCTGTGTGGATAATATGAAATTAGAATCTGTTCCTGGTAAAGGCACCCGCCTCCGCATGAAGATAAACCTTGAAAACAAGGAACTACTGGGAGATTCCACCACCAACCTGGGAGAAAAATCATAATCATGGATATTCAACAGATCATCGACAAATTGGAATTAAAAGTCCTGACTGAACCCAGGGATTTCGCATCTCTTACACCAACTTTTGGTTATAGCTCCGATTTGTTGAGCTGCGTAATGGCCGGCGCGCCCAAACAGGGTATATGGGTCACACTTCAGGCACATGGAAACATTGTGGCAGTCGCGGCTTTGCTGGAGTTAACCGCTGTGATCATTACTGAAGGTGCCATGCCGGATGAAAATACAATTCAAAAGGCAAATGACGAAGGAGTAACTCTGCTGTCCACCTCTGATTCTACATTTTCTACGATCGGCCAGCTCTGGGAGATGGGTTTGCGGAATCCGTGAGGCAACTAAGAACATTCCGCGCCGAATTGCACGTTCACACAGTGCTGTCACCATGCGCGGAAGTTGAGATGATCCCCCCATTGATCATCCAGGAAGCGTTAGACCTGGGTATCAATTTGCTGGCCATTACAGACCATAATTCCACAGGCAATATCAGTTCAGTGATTAAAGCCGCTTCCGGAACAGGGATACATATCCTCCCGGGAATGGAATTGCAGACGCATGAGGAAGTTCATGTGTTGTGTATATTTGATTCACTTGAGCAGGTCGAAGCATTTCAAAAAATTGTGGATGCCTCCATGCCTCCCCTTCAAAATAATCCGGATTTGTTTGGCGAACAGTTTGTAGTAGATGAAACAGGAGATTTTATACGCCGAGAGGACCGGCTTTTACTAACATCATCATCTCTTTCCATAAAAAACGCTTGCTCGCATGTGCAGGCGTTGGGAGGGATGCTGATCCCGGCACATGTCAACCGGAAAGCATTCGGATTGCTGCCAACCCTGGGGCTGATTCCAGAAGAATTGGAACATACTACGGCAATGGAAATATCGAGGCATATCTCTATCCCCAAAGCCATAGAAACATATCCGCAGCTTGCGAACCATGTAATAATCCAAAGTGGCGACGTCCATCGGTTGGACGAATTCCTGGGGCTGAACTATTTCACGCTCAATGAACCGACTATAGCAGAGATTAATGACGCATTTTTAAAAATTGGGGGAAGGAATTTCAAAATTCGTCAACCAAATTTGTGACAGAAATCACAGGTTAAGGTAGAATCAAATCAACAAAATCAGTGAAAAAAATTTCTCTGATTGTAAACAATTTTGATGACCAACTTTCCAACATTTCAATGACATTTGTTCTTACTGTCTGAAAAGAGGATGTGTACACTAAAAGTACATAAATTGGAGAGTATTGGTAATAATAGATCCCCTCGCGGGAACTCTACTTCTCTGGAGCCGGTATGGCAGAAACAAAATTAGCAATTCCACCGAATGATCCATTGGCAATACCCGAAGACAAAAAAGAAATTGATGCAATCATTAATCGCAACAAACACTTGAATGGCGCTACGATGGTGGTCTTGAACGAACTTCAAGGCAAAATCGGATTTATATCCCGCCCTATGCAGTCGTATGTTGCTCAGCAGTTAGGTGTCCCGGTAAGTCAGGTCCACGGGGTGGTTTCTTTCTACTCCTTCTTTACCACCAGCCCTCGAGGAAAGCACACAGTTAAATTCTGCCTCGGAACCGCCTGCTACGTAGGTGGAATCCCGCAGATCATTGAAAAAGCCAAACAGGTACTGGGTGTTGAACCCGGTCAAACCACCGAAGATGGAGAGATCACACTGGAAGTCTGCCGGTGTGTTGGAGCCTGCAGCCAGGCTCCTGTTGTTGTTGTTGACGAAGATCTTCACGGTCGCGTCCGCCCGAACAAATTCCCCCAGTTGATCAAGAATATTCATCCGGTGCAGGAGTAGCAAAAACCTGATGCGTGAGTTGGCTTTGCACCTGTTGGATATTGCTGAGAATAGTGTGGCAGCAGGAGCAAAAACTATACGCATTGAGGTGGTAGAAGATACGATTGCAGATCGTCTTCAGATGAAAATCTCAGATGATGGCAAAGGCATGTCAGAAGAAATGGTCAAACAGGTGATTGATCCATTTGTAACATCCAGAACAACCCGAAAAGTCGGTTTAGGTTTACCGCTTCTTAAAGAAGCGGCTGAACTGTGCGATGGATCATTGATTATTTCTTCGAAAGTAGGTGAAGGCACTGATGTTGCTGTGGATTTTAAAAGAAGCCATATCGACCGGATGCCTTTAGGTGATCTGTCAACCACATTCCTGAATTTGCTGATCGCAAATCCTGCCGTTCATTTCATCTTCACATATCGAGTTAATAAAGAATCCTTTTATTTGGATGACAGTAGTATTAAGAGTGAATTACAGGGGGTGTCGATGACCGAACCTGTTGTTCTAACTTTTTTGAGGAATCTTTTCGAATCAGGCATTAACAATGTTCAGGTTGCTGCCTGAACCAACCCTGTTATCAGGAGAGAGACGATGACTACCATAAAATCACTGGAAGATCTGAAGAAAATTCGAGAAGAGGCACTGGAAAAGCGCAAAGTAAAGGCTGCTGAAGGCAAGGCACAGGTGACTGTTGCCATGGGAACATGTGGTATTGCTGCCGGCGCCCGTGAAACAATGAAAGCCGTTTTAGATTTGATTGAAAAAGAAAATATCAGCGGCATTATTGTTTCTCAGACAGGCTGCCTGGGTCTCTGCGAAAAGGAACCGATCATGCAGGTCACCATAGGGACTGAACCCAAAGTATCTTATGGGAAAGTTACCCCGGAAGTAGCCCGCCGTATCATGAAAGAACATGTTGGTGAGGGAAAAATCCTCCAGGATCATGTAATTCAAGCCTAGCTTTTCACTCTCTTATCGAAGGTTTTCATAATGAAGTATTTTCGTTCGCATGTCTTAGTCTGTGTTGACCCGGAATGCCTTGAAAAAGGCGCTCATGAGGTTATGGACGCCCTTCAAGATGAATTGGTCGCCCAGGGTTTAATTGATGAAGTTCAAGTTCTGGAAACATCCCGAATCGGTGGATGCGCTTTTGGGCCTGAAATCATGGTCTATCCTGAAGGTGTTCATTACGGCAATCTGACCGTGGATGATGTTCCCTTCATGGTGCAGGAACACTTCCTGAAAGGCCGTGTCGCCCAGAAATTTGTCATAAATATGGAGAAAGCGGCTGATGAAGAGCTGTCTGCTCCAACACCCAAAGAACTTCGTGTTGTTTTGAAGAATTGCGGTGTTATCGATCCGGAAAACATTGAGGATTATATTGCCGAAGATGGATATCAGGCTGTAGCTAAAGTCCTCTCGTCGATGACTCCTGATCAGGTCATTACTGAAATGTTAAATTCCGGAGAACGCGGCCGCGGTGGCGCTGGTTTCCCCACAGGGAAAAAGTGGAGCTTTGCCCGTGCCAGCGCAGAAACTCCTAAATATGTCGTCTGCAATGCTGACGAAGGCGACCCCGGCGCGTTCATGAACCGCCGTGTTCTTGAAGGTGATCCACATGCTGTATTGGAAGGCATGATCATCGCCGGATATACCATTGGCTCCAATCAGGGATACATCTATTGCCGCGCGGAATACCCTGTGGCAGTACGAACCCTGAATATCGCCATTGAACAGGCCCGTGGTCTGGGTCTGCTTGGCAAAAACATTCTCGGAACAGGCTTCGATTTTGACTTGGAAGTTCGGATGGGCGCTGGTGCGTTCGTCTGCGGTGAAGAGACTGCCCTCATGGCTTCCATCGAAGGCAAACGTGGTGAACCCCGTCCCCGTCCGCCCTTCCCGGCTGTGAAAGGCCTTTTCGCCAAACCGACCAACATCAACAATGTTGAGTCTTATGCCAATGTTCCTCAGATCATCCTGAAAGGCGCTGAATGGTACTCCAGCCTGGGAACCGAGAAGAGCAAAGGCACCAAAACATTCGCTCTGGCCGGCGATCTGAAAAAGCCGGGTCTTGTTGAAGTTCCCCTCGGTATCACCCTCCGTGAACTTGTTTACGAAGTTGGCGGCGGCATCAAAGATGACAAAGGGTTCAAAGCCGCGCAGATTGGCGGCCCCATGGGCGGTTGTCTTCCGGCTAAATTCCTTGATCTTCCTGTTGATTATGAATCATTGATCTCCGCGGGCGCCATGATGGGTTCAGGCGGTCTTATCGTCCTCGATGAAGAAAGCTGCATGGTCGATATTGCCCGCTACTTCATGGATTTCACCCAGGATGAATCGTGCGGGAAATGCACCCCCTGCCGTGTGGGTACCCGCCGCATTCTGGAGATCCTTGAAAATATCTGCGATGGTAAAGGAAAAGATGGTGACATTGAAACCCTCGAGTACCTTTGCAAAGAGATAACTTCAACCTCATTGTGCGGTCTTGGTCAGGGTGCTCCCAATCCTGTGATCAGCACATTGAAACACTTCCGCCATGAGTATGAAGCCCACATTTATGAGAAACGTTGCCCGTCGAAAGTCTGCAAAGCACTGATTCAGTATTCGATTACACCGGATGTTTGCACCGGCTGTACTGTATGTGCCCGCAACTGCCCGGTCAACGCGATTACCGGCGAACGCCGCCAGGCGCACGTGATTGATCCAAATACTTGTATCCGTTGCGGTATCTGCGCCCAGGTCTGTAACTTCAACGCAGTGGAGGTGAAGTAGCTAATTTCTATACAACTTAATACTTGCTGGGACTTTCGTATCAATCAAAGCTTTCTATGCTGTCCGCATCGTTCCTACACTATGGAGGAATTATGGTCGAAAACACCAAACAAAAAGATGTGACAAATCCAGTCATAGTAGCAGTAGAGGCCGCAGTTGAGGCCTTCGGCGCCAAACGCGATGAGATGATCCCGATCCTAAATGAGATCAACCGCCGTCTCGGGTATATTCCTCCCGAAGCGTTGGACGAAGTGAGTACACTATTGAAAGCCCCGAAGAGCCAGTTATATTCCGTAGCCAGTTTTTACCGGATGCTTTCAACCAAACCCCATGGCCGGCATGTTATCCAGTTTTGTGAGAGTGCCCCATGCCATGTGGCTGGCGGAAAAGAGGTCTGGGAAGAACTTCAGGAACAGGTCAATTTGAAGAACGGGGAAACCAGCCCCGATGGAAAATGGACACTCCTGACAACCTCCTGCCTGGGAGTCTGCGGCGTAGGTCCTGTGTTGACCATTGATGATGATATTTTTGGCAATGTGCAACCCGGTGAATTGAAATCCATACTGGCCCGATACGAATAGGAGCGAATGATGAAAGCCTACCGTTCAATGGTATTGGTTTCCAGCGACCCGCTCTCAATGGAACGGGGAGCCCGGCAAGTTTTTGAGAAAATTCAACAGGAACTGAAGCGTAGAGGGATAGCTGATGAAGTTTCCCTCACAATGGTCGGTGATACCGGGCGTCACGATGCCCTACCGCTGGTCATTGTTTATCCGGAAGCCGCGATCTATGGACCGGTAAAAGAACAGGATGTTCCTTTTCTTGTTGAAGAGCACCTTTACAAAGGTCGGATCGCCAGCGACTTACTGGCATCCAGCCGCGAACTATCTGGAAAAATCGCCTGGTTGTCGTCACGAAAAGGGACATTGCCGGCGGAAAACCGGATCGTTTTACAACGAGCTGGAGTAGTAGATCCGAACAATATTGAAGAATACATTATCCATGATGGTTTTGAAGCCCTGGGAAAAGTCATATCTGAGATGAAACCTCAAGATGTTATTGACAGTGTGACTAAATCAGGGCTTCGAGGTAGAGGCGGCGCGGGTTTTCCCACTGGATTGAAGTGGAAATTCGTTGCCGGTGCCAAAGGTGACCAGAAATATGTGGTATGCAACGCGGACGAAAGTGAACCGGGAACTTTTAAAGACAGGTTGATCCTTGAAGGCGATCCATTCTCAATTCTTGAAGCGATGACCATCGCCGCGTACGCTGTTGGCGCTTCAGAAGGGTATATTTATATTCGAGGAGAATATGCCCTGGCACGCCAACGATTGGAAGCTGCCATCGTCTCCGCTAAAGAGATGGGTTTCCTCGGGAAGAATATTTTTAACTCTGATTTCTCCTTTGAGCTTCATCTGCATTCCGGCGCAGGCGCGTACATTTGCGGTGAAGAAACAGCCCTTCTGGAATCAATCGAAGGTAACCGTGGAGAACCCCGTCCTCGTCCGCCTTACCCCACAACCAATGGACTTTGGAACAAGCCAACGTTGATCAATAACGTTGAAACGCTGGCCAACATTCCCGCGATCATTCGTGAAGGTCCCGCCTGGTATAAAGCCATAGGCACGCCAGGCAGCCCGGGTACTAAAGTCTACACAATTCTGGGTAATGTTAATGTCACCGGTTTGATCGAAGTCCCGATGGGAATTACTCTTCGCGAAGTCATTGCAATTTACGCGAAGGGAATGAAGAATGGAGCCAACTTCAAGCTTGCCCAAACGGGCGGTTCCAGTGGTTCCATTATCCCTGCAAGCCTGCAGGATACCCCTATGGATTTCGACTCATTCAATAAGGCTGGTGTGGCCCTTGGTTCAGGTGCTTTGCTCATCTGTGATGAAGATACCTGTGTCGTAGATCTGGCAAAAGTGTTGATGAATTTCTTCCGTGTTGAAAGTTGCGGGAAATGCACACCATGCCGGATTGGCAATCAAAGGGCTTATGAAATACTTGATCAAATCTCAGAAGGAATCGGTTCCCTGAGTGACTTGGATGATCTGGAATCAATAAGTGACAATTTGTTTCAGTTATCCAACTGCGGACTAGGTCAGACTGCCGGAACTCCAATTAAGGATGTGCTGAAATACTTTAGAGCAGAAGTTGAAGCTCATATTCGTCTGAAAGTATGCCCCTCAGGAGTCTGCTCCATGAGCGGACATAAGATCCACGCATAAACAGTAATCTCGAAAAAGAGAGGTTTTCTTATGGTCAACTTAACCATTGACGGCAAGAACATTGAAGTAAAAGAAGGGACAACGGTTCTTCAGGCCGCTCAGCAGGCCGGGATCGAAATCCCAACTCTATGCGATCACCAGGAGTTAACCCCGTATGGAGGTTGCCGTTTATGCCTGGTGGAAGTGGAAGGTGCCAGAACGTTGCAGCCATCCTGCACGCTGCCAGCCAGCGAAAAGATGATTGTCAAAACAGCTACCGATCGTGTGAAAGAAGCCCGGAAGTTCGTATTGACATTGTTATTCAGCGAACGTAATCACTTCTGCCCATTCTGTCAGGAAACCGGTGGTGACTGCGAACTGCAAAACGCTGCCTACGCGGAGGGTATGGCCAACTGGCCGCTTTCACCGAATTACTCCACCTTTGGTGTTGATGCTTCCGGCCCTTATTTCATTCTTGATAACAACCGTTGTATTCTTTGCCGACGCTGCGTGCGCGCCTGTGGCGAACTGGTGGGCAATTTCACCTGGGGCTTTGAAGAACGCGGCGCTAAGAGTTACCTGGTAGCTGATTACGGTGTTCCACTGGGAGAATCCTCCTGCGTTTCCTGCGGCACCTGTCTTCAAATTTGCCCCACAGGTGCGTTAATTGACCGTCAATCCGCCTATCGCGGTAAAGACGTAAACATCACCAAAGTTCCCTCTGTTTGTACGGGTTGCTCTGTCGGGTGTTCGATCGATGTTGCCGTCAAAGACAATCAGCTCGTGCGAGTCGAAGGACGTTGGAGCGAAGGTGTAAGCGGTGGTGTATTATGCGAAACAGGCCGCTTCCTGCCATTAGAAGACAAACGCGAACGAGTTCTCACCCCCATGGTTCGTAAAAACAGTGAGTTGAAAGCTGCTACGCTCGAAGAAGCTGTTGATGCCGTCGCGAAATCCTTCAAGCCTCTTGCCGGGAAAAATGGCAGCGGTGTTGCCGCTCTCGCATCGACCCGCCTGCCAATTGAAGCCTTATCCCTCTTTGATCAGGTATTCACAGATGGATTGAAGAGTTCCATGGTTACATCCATCGAAGAAGGTTGGCCGACATCTGCCACTGCCGCAATCGCCGACGAGTTGAAAAAATCCTTTGAAGGAAACATTGACAATATTAAAGCTGCGGATGTTGTGGTTATAGCCGGAGCCGACCTGGCTCACAATCACCAGGTAATTGGTTTCTTTGTAAAGCGTAATCTGCCCAATGGCACAAAATTGATCGTCATTGACCCATCGGAAAATGGTTTCGACCCATTTGCTGATGTAAAGATCAAAGCTACCAAAGGCGGATACGCGGACGTATTGAAGGCACTTAAAGCTGCCGTGAAGAAAGAAAACATTGCCGATACCTTTGGCGCTAAAGCCGATGATTTTAGCGCTGCCGCCGCACTTCTGGCTTCTGCTGAAAAACCCGTATTCATCTTTAGCAAAGATATGGCTGCCAAAGATGGTAAAGCTGCTGTCTCAGCTATGGTTGATCTTGCTGGAGCAGCAAAGAACGCTGTGGTGATCAACACGAAGGGTAAAGCCAACAGTCTGGCTGCTTCACAGTTGAAACTTGACAAAGCATTTGATGCCGGAAAACATGGCGCTTTCTTCATTGCCATTGGTGATGATGAACCCTCCGAACGTTTGTTGAAGAATCTGGAAGGTGCTCCTTTCCTGGTTGTGACGGCTTCATATCACAGCAAACTCACCGCCCGCGCCGATGTTGTTATTCCGGTCGAAATGTGGGCTGAGATTTCAGGTCATTATATTAACCTCGACGGCCGCATTCAGAAGGCTGAAAAAGCCCTGATCCGTCCTGCCGGTGTTTTGAGCACTGTGGAAGCGCTTTCCGCCATCGCTAAAAGTCTCGATCTTAAAACAAAAGACGCGTGGAAAGAATCCATCAAATCCCGTGTATCTCCCGCGGCCATTGTCGAAGCATAATGGACGGGAATAATTAAAGGAGTAACCATGGCGAAACCAAAAATAGCTTCAGACTGGCTGGCAGGGTGTGCTGGCTGCCATATGTCATTACTGGATATTGACGAAAAGATCGTGAAAGTGGCTGAACTCGCGGATCTTCGCGCGACCCCGATCACTGACTTGAAAGAACCGGATGAATCCGGCGTGGATGTTGGTATCCTGGAAGGTGGAATCAATAATTCTTACAACGAGGAAGTAGCCCATCGGATGCGAAACCGGTGCGGATTGCTTGTCGCGTTGGGTGATTGCGCGGTCTTTGGTGGAGTTCCCGCTATGCGCAATTTCTTCACCCTTGAAGAAACCCTTAAACGGGCTTACGTTGAGACCGAATCCACGGATGATAGCGGAATGATTCCTTCTGATCCTGAACTGGCTGTCCCGACAAAGGTAAAAGCCTTGCAGGATGTTGTACCCGTGGATATTTTTGTCCCCGGCTGCCCTCCCAGCCCTGAAGTCATCTACTACGTTCTGAGTGAATTGGCTCAAGGCCGCCGCCCTGAAATCAAGGGTGACATGCTGGACTGGCATTAATGGTAAGAGGAGATTGATACTATGCCTGCACAAAAAATAACCATTGAACCGGTAACCCGTATTGAAGGCCACGCGAAAGTGACCATCCACCTTGACGAAAAAGGTGACGTTTCCCGCGCGTACCTGCATGTCAATGAGTTTCGCGGTTTCGAAAAATTCTGCGAAGGACGCATGGTCTTCGAAATGCCCTACATTACCCCACGCATCTGCGGCATCTGCCCGGTAAGCCACCATCTGGCTGCCGCTAAGGCCGGTGATGCCGTAATGGGAACACCCCCTCCACGCCCTGCCAGCCTATTGCGTGAATTGATGCACATGGGGCAGGTTGTCCAGAGCCATGGCATGCACTTCTTCGAACTTGCCGGACCCGATCTGCTTCTTGGATTTGACGCGGATCCCGCTATTCGCAATGTTGTTGGAGTAATTGGCGCCAATCCTGAACTGGCCTTGAAAGCTGTCAACCTGCGAAAATGGGGACAGGAAATTATCTCCATTCTTGGCGGCCGTAGAATCCACCCCTTGTTTGCCGTTCCCGGTGGTGTCAATAAATCATTGAAACCCGCCGAACGCGATACCATTTTGAAAGAACTGGATGCCCAGATCGAGACCACAAAAATTGGCCTGCAGATTATGAAAGAATGGGCCGCGGCAAACAAAGAAGATATTGACAAATTTGCCGTCTTCCCAACCGGTTACTTTGGACTGGTTACGCCAAATAATGGGCTGGAACTGTACGACGGTAAGATCCGCCTTCTCGATAGCGCCGGAAAACAACTCGAGATGTTCGAAGGCAAGAATTATCTCGATTACATTGCCGAACATGTGGAAAATTGGTCATACCTGAAATTCCCTTACTACAAACGGTTGGGTTTCCCGGGTGGTGTGTACCGCGTTGGTCCTCTGGGCCGCCTGAACGCATCTGATATGCTCGAAACACCGATGGCGAATGAAGAGCATAAGATTTGGAAACAGATCAATGGCGGAAAACCGGTTGAAAATACCCTGTACTATCACTACGCCCGCCTGATTGAAACCCTGTTTGCCATTGAGCGCGTTCGCATGATCCTTGATGATCCGGATATCTTTAGTACCGATATCATGAATACGAAAAAGGATTTTAAAGGCGTTGGAGTTGGTGTTATCGAAGCTCCGCGCGGCACTTTGATCCACCACTACTGGGCTAATGAAAATGGCCAGTTGGAAAAGGTCAATCTGATCGTATCCACAGGGCACAACAACTGGGCAATGAGCAACGCTGTTGACAGTGTTGCCAAAACCTACATATCAGGCCAGCAGGTACGCGAAGGTCTCCTTAACCGTGTTGAAGCTGCTGTTCGCGCCCATGATCCGTGTCTTTCATGCTCCACGCATGCCGTCGGCCAGATGCCTATGATCGTTGACATCGTCGATCCCGCCGGGGATACCATTCAAACTTTGCGCCGTGATTGATATAATCTAAATTGAAAGAAGGGCGATGCCTTTCAATGGCATCGCCCTTTTAATTGACTATGAAAATACCATCTACAGTCTTTATCGGTTATGGCAATCCCGATCGCCAGGATGACGGCCTCGCCTGGCATATCCTGGCCGGGATTGCGAAGAAATTGGGTCGCGATGTGCCTGAAAATTGGGAGGAACCATTTGAAATTTCAGATGAATTTCCTCACCTGATTTTTCAACTCCAGTTGGCCCCTGAAATTTCTGAAACTCTGGCCAAATACGATAATATATGCTTTGTCGATGCCCATACAGGTGATATCCCAAATGATATTCAATTTGGCGAAGTGGGCGGAGAATTTCAAACATCGCCATTTACTCATCATATGACGGCTGAAGCTTGTTTGAATCTTACAAAGGCTATCTATAATGTTGGTCCATCTGCCTACCTGCTATCAGTTCGTGGCTATTCCTTCGGATTTGTCCAATCACTTTCACCACAAACAGCGTTTCTTACAGCAATAGCTGTGGATAGAGCAATAGAATGGCTTAATGGTCTGAAAACATAGAATTGCATTCTATGTTGAACACACTATATCAGACCCGTAATATCCATATTTCTAAATAAAAAAAGATATAATTACTCCGTGCATGAATTAGCCGTTACTGAGAGCATCTTATCCATATCGGAAAAATACGCCAGAGAGAATGACGCGTCAAAAGTGACGGGTATCAATCTGGTTATTGGAAGATTATCCAGCATTGTTGATGAATCTGTGCAGTTCTACTGGGATATCATCAGCAAGGATAGCCTTTGTTATCAGGCAGTACTAAATTTTGAACGCCGCCCGGCAATTTTACATTGCAATAATTGTGGCAAAGAGTTTGAGATTCCATCATCATTGCAACCCTGCCCGTCATGTGGCAGTCCCAATATTAAGGTCATATCGGGTGAAGAATTTTACGTTGACAGCATCGAAATAGAGAAAAGAGAAGAAGAATGAATTCCATCCGTGTCCCTGTTGTAGAAAAAATCCTGAGTGCCAACGACCAGTTGGCCAACCAAAACCGTACGCTCTTGAAAAGCAAGGGGGTTTTTTCCATAAATATCATGGCTTCTCCCGGTGCCGGGAAGACCAGTTTTATCTTACAGACCATTAAAGGTCTGAAAAACCGATTGAAAGTGGGCGTTATTGAAGGAGATACTGCCGCGGTGACTATTGACGCGGACAAGGTCTCAGAGGTAGGTGTGCCGGCCGTGCAGATCAACACCGGTGGTGACTGCCATCTTGATGCTGTTATGGTTGCCGGCGGAATGCAGCAATTGCCGTTGGAAAATATTGATCTGATGATCATCGAAAACGTAGGCAACCTGGTTTGCCCGGCAGCTTTTGATCTGGGCACTGATATTAATGTTTTGATCGCCTCTATACCTGAGGGTGATGACAAACCGTATAAATATCCGGCAATATATCGCGGGTTGGATGTGCTGATTTTGAATAAAATGGATCTTCTTCCTTATATCAAGTTCCGCCCTGATTATTTCAAACAGGGTGTTGAAATGCTCAATCCAGGTCTGACAACCTTCCCTATCTCATGTACTACCGGTGAAGGCATCCAGGAATGGTTGGATTGGATCGAAAATCGGGTAAAGAACTCAGGCAAGTAAGGCAGTGATGGCTGAATTTTCCGGCTTGTCGATCCATGTACGCGGAATTGTACAGGGGGTTGGATTCAGGCCGTATGTATATCAACTTGCTGTAAAAAACAACCTTACCGGCTGGGTACGGAACACCTCAAACGGTGTGGACATTGAAATTTCTGGACCAGATGAAGCCCTTCAGAATTTTTCACACGAATTGAGAAACTCGCCGCCGCCGCTAGCCCGTATCGATGAATACGATGTAATTGAAAAAGATTTGAATGTATATGCCTATGCGCAATTCGAGATAATCGAAAGCGAGCCGGACCCGGATAAGTTCATTCCAGTTTCGCCGGATATGTCTATCTGTCCAGATTGCTTACGCGAGCTATTTGATCCCTCTAACCGTCGTTTTCGTTACCCGTTTATCAATTGCACCAATTGCGGACCCCGTTTTTCAATTGTCAAAGATATCCCTTATGATCGTCCGTACACCACAATGTCAGATTTTCCTATGTGCCCGGATTGTCGTGAGGAATACGGGAATCCGATGGACAGACGCTTTCACGCGCAACCAACGGCCTGCCCGGTTTGCGGGCCGCAAATTACTTTTCGAATCACCGGGAAGACCACCTCGAATTTCGAGGCTGCCCTACAAGAGGCGCGTAGAGCAATCAAGGAAGGATTGATTGTAGCTATTAAAGGTCTTGGTGGTTATCATCTGGCCTGCGATGCCAGCAATCAGGAAGCTGTTGACAAACTACGCCAGCGTAAACGCCGTGTTGACAAACCTTTCGCCCTTATGTCATTTTCTGTTGATGCTATTCGGCAGTATTGCCTTGTCTCTTCAGAAGAACAAGAATTACTGGAAAGCCGTCAAAAACCCATTGTCCTTCTACACAGATCCTCTAACAGTAACCTTCCTGATGAACTCGCTCCCGGCCAAAATACACTGGGGTTCATGCTTCCTTATACGCCTCTACATTATTTACTTATGGAACCAGCAAAAGGCTTCCCGCAAGCTCTGGTAATGACCAGTGGCAATCTGAGTGAAGAACCTATCGCTTTTGATGATGAAGACGCGGAAAACCGTCTCTCAGTACTGGCAGACGCATTCCTAACTCACAATCGCGGGATCCACATGCGGGTTGACGATTCTGTCACACGCGTTTTAAACCATAAACCATTTTTTACCCGCCGGTCCCGGGGATACGCACCTGATCCATTGCCCTTCCCCTTTCAATCCAGCCCTATTTTTGCTGCCGGCGCGGAACTCAAAAACCATTTCACCCTCACCAGAGATAATTACGCGTTCCACAGTCACTATATCGGCGATCTCGAGAATTTTGAAACGCTTCAATCTTATGAACAGGCAATTGGTCATTTTGAACGCCTTTTCCGGATCAAGCCCGAGATTTTTGCCTGTGATCTCCACCCTGATTATTTATCTACCCGTTACGCACAGGACAGAAGCCAGGAAGCAAACAAACGGTTGATCCCAATCCAGCATCACCACGCCCATATGGCTGCTTGTATGTTAGAAAATGGCATTTCTGATGACGAACCGGTGATAGGTTTAACTTTTGATGGCACTGGCTATGGATTGGATTCGGCGATCTGGGGTGGCGAGGTTTTGGTCGGCAATTACTCCGGTTTCAATCGCCGCTATCACCTCCGGTATTTTGCCCTTCCCGGAGGTGAGGTAGCCGTTAGAAATCCAGCCCGTATTGCTCTATCACTTCTCCAAACTTGCCGGATGGATTGGGATCAGTCATTACCCTCCGTCTCGCGTTTTACAAACCAGGAATTGCATATCATCGAGAATCAGATCAACCGGAGAATAAACTCTCCACAAACGTCCTCGATGGGACGGCTTTTTGACGCGATCTCTTCATTACTGGACATCCGTCAAACTGTCACCTACGAAGGCCAGGCGGCTATAGAACTTGAAAACCATGCATCGGTAGACGAAACGGGGACATATGAATTTTCAATTGTGGATGACACTATCGACTATCAACCCGTGGTTGAAGCCATCTTAAAAGATATTGAAGATGGAATATCATCAAGGGTAATCTCTTCCCGATTCCACAATGCGGTTTCAAATCTATGCCTCTCCATGGCACAAAACATTGCTAAAGAGTCATCATTACGTATAGTGGCATTAAGTGGCGGTGTCTGGCAAAACGCCCTTTTGTTTACAAAAACGGTAAAATTACTGGAATCAAATGGCTTCAAGGTACTAACCCATCAAAAAGTCCCAACGAATGATGCCTGCATCTCGCTCGGACAGGCAGCCATAGCTGCATGTATTTTCAAGGAGGCTTAAAATGTGTCTGGCAGTTCCAGGAAAAATTATTGATATTTATGAATCCGCTGGTATGCGTATGTGCAAAATTGATTTTGGGGGTGTCGTGCGTGAAGCATGCCTACACGCATTACCTGACGCCAAAGAAGGAGACTTCACCATTGTGCATGCCGGTTTTGCGTTGAACATTCTTAGTGAAGCCGAAGCAATGGAAACCCTCGAAGCCTTGCGCGAATTGGGTGATATTGAAAGTGAATTGAATGCCGGAGATGAAGGTTGACCGATACATTCGCGCTTTTGAACCAATTTCGCAATGCCGACCTGGTCAAAGCGGGGATCGCCGAAATTCACCGTATCACAACAAAACACTGGGCGATCATGGAGATTTGCGGCGGGCAGACCCACGCCATCCTCCGGTATGGATTGGATGAATTGCTTCCTGAAAAAGTGGAATTGGTTCATGGCCCCGGATGCCCTGTTTGTGTTACCCCGTTGGAATTAATAGATAAAGCTCTTGCCATAGCCTCGCAGCCGAATGTAATCTTCACTACCTTTGGTGACATGATGCGCGTTCCAGGCTCTGACCGCGATCTTTTCAGCATTAAAGCCGCTGGCGGGCAAGTGCGTATTGTTTATTCCCCGCTGGATGCCGTGAAGCTCGCTATCGAGAATCCGGATAAACAGGTGGTGTTTTTCGCGATTGGTTTTGAGACGACGGCTCCAGTCAATGCAATGAGTGTCTTACAGGCTAAAGCCCTGGGGTTGACTAATTTTTCAATTCTCGTATCCCAGGTATGCGTTCCACCGGCCATGCATGCCATTCTCAGCGCCCCTGAGAACCGCGTACAGGGTTTTCTGGCAGCAGGGCATGTCTGCTCTGTTATGGGCTACTGGGAATACCCTGAGATTGCCTCCAGGTACCATATTCCCATTGTTGTAACCGGCTTTGAGCCTCTTGATCTTGTTGAAGGGATTTTGCTTACTGTCCGACAATTGGAAGAAGGTCGGGCTGAAGTTGAAAATGCTTACAGCCGTTTCGTAACGGAAAAAGGAAATATTGCAGCTCAGGATATGATAAAGAAAGTTTATAAGGCCTGTGATCGTGGTTGGCGCGGAATTGGTGAGATTTCAATGAGTGGATTGGATTTACGGAACGAATTCGTTGAATTCAATGCTGAAACACGTTTCAATGTAGGATCCATAAAAACCCGTGAATCTGAGATATGTATTGCCGGCCAGATATTGCAAGGTACAAAAAGGCCACCTGAGTGCCCGGCATTCGGCACATTGTGCAACCAGGACCACCCTCTTGGCGCCACCATGGTTTCATCAGAAGGCGCCTGCGCGGCTTATTTGCGTTACGGCCGCACCAGGACTGGAACATCGAGGAATACAAATCTATGACCATTACACCACCAGCTTTTGAAGGTCCAGTTTGTCCGGTTCCCCTGTATCATCAAGACCAGATCGTTATGGGACATGGCAGCGGCGGGCGCATGACCGATGATCTTATACGAACAGTCTTTCAACCATTCTTTTCCAATCCAGCGCTTGATGAAGGTAATGACTTTGCCGCGCTTCCCGTTCCCACATTTGACAGGAATAAGGGCCGGTTGATCGTGTCAGTTGATTCGCATGTTGTCAAACCCATCGTTTTCCCCGGTGGTGATATTGGCCGCCTCGCGATTTGCGGCACGGTCAATGACGTGGCTGTATCG
Source organism: uncultured Leptolinea sp. (assembly GCA_964404415.1). Classification (GTDB taxonomy): domain Bacteria; phylum Chloroflexota; class Anaerolineae; order Anaerolineales; family Anaerolineaceae; genus Leptolinea. Next base: position 17,866 of record CAYOKC010000032.1, read on the forward strand.
GGAGCTAAACCGCTCTACATAACAGCCGGATTCGTCCTTGAAGAAGGACTTCAGATTGACAACCTGAAAAAAATCACCCAGTCCATGAAAGAAGCGGCTGATGAAGCAGGTGTTCAGATCGTCGCCGGAGATACCAAAGTTGTCGAAAAGGGCGGATGTGACCAGGTTTTTATCACCACTACAGGGATTGGTTGGTTGGACTCTGGTGTTGAAATTGGTGGTCAGTACGCGCGTTCGGGTGATGTGGTGTTGATTTCTGGCCCAATTGGAGACCATGGAATTGCCGTTCTTGCCGCACGTGGCGAATTGGGACTGGAAACCAGTGTTATGTCAGATACAGCCCCTCTGAACGGCTTGATTGATGCAGTTCTGCGGGCGGCTCCTCATACCCATGTTTTACGCGATCCCACAAGGGGCGGTCTTGCCACAACATTGAATGAAATCGCCGGACAGAGTAAAGTTGGGATAATGCTGGAAGAAGAATCAATTCCGGTGAACCCTGCAACGCAATCAGCCTGCGATATTCTTGGATTTGACCCGCTCTATATAGCTAATGAAGGAAAAGTGATCGTAATAGTACAGGAAAATGAGGCCTCTGCCGCTCTTGCAGCCATGCGCCTGTCGATATATGGGAAACAAGCCACTGTTATCGGGCACGTTGTGGAGTCCTACCCCGGAAAAGTGATGGTAAAAACATCCATAGGAGGCACCCGCCTTCTCGATGTTCTGGCAGGTGAAATGCTTCCGCGAATATGTTGACAATTCCGCTTGAAGTTTGAACACGCCTCATTTATACTTGTGTCGTTTGAAAACCTTATTCCAAACCTGAGAGGGTTACATGAAAATTGATTATAAAGAGACTACCAGCGACCTCCTGAAACGAATTGATATTCACAACAAATTCGGCGGCCGCGATATTGATAAATGGATGCTTGACATCATCAAGCTGCAGAAAGGAAACAAAATTCTCGATGTAGGCTGCGGCGCGGGAAAACAGTGTTTTTCGTACTATAGATTCCTGGAAGGCAACGCCAGCATTACAGGAGGTGATGTTTCTGATGAACTTTTATCACAGGCCCGATCAGAAAACAAAAAGATCAACGATGCAGTCACTTTCATGACATTGAACTTCAATCGGCCTTTTGATCTGCCTGACAATACCTTCGATTTTGAATCTTGCTGTTTTGCTATCTACTACGCCGAAGATATTCCGTTCACTATTCGTGAAATGCATCGTGTTTTGAAGCCCGGCGGCCGCCTTTTCTCCACAGGCCCGATGCCGGCAAATAAGCAATTATTCTATGATGTCATCCGCGAAGCAACCGGGAAAACCATTCCTCCCATGCCCGGCTCTTCACGATACGAGAGCCAGATTTTAGCCAGCATGCGTGATGTTTTCTCTTCTGTAGAAGTCCATGTGTTCGAGAATCCGCTCACATTCGAGACAGCCGAGCCTTTTGTGGAATATACCCGCGCCTCACTCTCTGAAGACCGCAAACTCTGGACATCTTTCTTCAATGATAAAAACGAATTTGAAGAGATCATGAGTAAAATCCAGACTGTTGCCGAGAAACGCATCAAAGCGGAAGGCAAACTGGTGATGACCAAAGTTGTCGGCGGCTTCCTGGCCACGAAATAATCATGGGCGCGTCACTGACCTTTTCAGGTAAGAGAGTATGCTTTATCGGCGCCCACCCCGATGATATTGAGCTGGGAGCCGGTGCTCTTATCGCGCAGATTGTTGGCCAGACAGATATCCGCTGTGTCACACTTTCGGATAACCAGAAGAATCCTGATCTACACCACCTGGTCGAAGAACATTACGAAAGCATGGCTGCGCTGGGTGTCCCCAAAGAGAAAGTTATCCTCGGGCAATTTGAAACACGCCGGTTTCCCCATTTCCGGCAGGAAATACTGGAGTATATGATCCAGTTGAACAAGGATTTCAAGCCTGATATCGTCTTCGTACATACCAGGGCTGACATCCATCAGGATCATGGCACTGTGACGGAAGAAGCATTGAGGGCTTTCCGGGGAACAACAGTGCTTGGATTTGATGTGATCCGGTCCAGCTATGGTTTTTTCCCCAATTTCTTAATTGAAGTAACAGAATCCGAAGTAGATAAAAAGATCAACGCATTGAATCAATACACCACGTACGCTTCAAGGTATTATTTCAATGCTGATTTGACACGTGCAACCCTGGTACGATATGGAGCCATCGCTGAACGTCCATTCGCGGAAGGGTTTGACATCCTCCGGGTAATTGGCCAATTCGGTTGTATCTGACAAAAAATCCCGTTCATTTGAAGTGAACGGGATTTTTATTTTTTTCCAATATAGATTTTGCCGTCTTCCTGTTTGATGACATAGGTTGGTATATCGCGGAATGCCGGACCGCGTTTTGCTTTGCCATCTCGGATATCAAATCTTGCTCCATGGCGGGGACAAACCAGATCAAATCCTTCCAGTTCTCCATCGCCCAGGGGCCCGTTATCGTGTGTACAAATATCTCCCACCGCGTACAGGTTGCCAGCCAGATTTAAAATAACTACAGGTTCTTCATTGAGGTCAATAAAAAGCCGGCTATTTTCTGGAATGTCTTCCGTGTTGGCAACAAAAGAGAATTCTACTTCCTGCGAATCTGTCATTTCTTACTCCAGATCCAGTTCTTCAATTTCTTTGCCCATGCCGTAAACGCCAGCTTTTAATACCTTTAGCGGTAGTAATGCGCATTTTAGTCGAACAACGCCCAGGTCAATCCCTAGAAGTTCCAGAACATCCTGTTTGGATAGAGACTTTACGTCTTCTATGTTCTTTCCAATGACAGATTCAATCAACAGATCTGCCGATGCCTGGGAAATGGCGCACCCTTCCCCGCTGAACCGGGCGTCAATTATTTTTCCATCTTCATCTACACGTAAATCTACACGAATATGATCTCCACACACTGGATTTTCATCTTCAAACGAATAATCGTGGGGATTTAATTCTCCCCGAAATCCGGGGTTTTTGTAATGCTCAATAATAATTTCGCGGTAAAGGTCATCCATGGCAAATTATGTTAACGGTCAAACATTTGCTTGACTTTATCCAACCCTTTCACAAGGCTGTCTACATCTTCTTTTGAATTGTACAGGTAAAAACTTGCACGCGTTGTTGCGGGCAATCCGAATTTTAGATGCAACGGCTGAGCGCAGTGATGACCCGCCCGAACCGCAATACCTTCGCTATCTAAAATTTGTGCGATATCATGGGGATGTATTTCCTCCAAAATAAAAGCGAGCACACCACCCCGGCCTGTTCGAGGACCAATAACTTTAATACCGCCGCTGGCTTCCAATTGTTCAAGGCCGTATTTCACTATTTCCTGTTCATGTCGGGCAATTTCGTCCATGCCTATTGACTTCAGGTAGTCGACTGCTGCCCCAAACCCGACAGCTTCCGCAATGGCAGGAGTCCCGGCTTCAAATTTAGCCGGAACGTCACTGGTAGTAAACCCTTCAAAGGTGACTTTACGGATCATGTCGCCTCCGCCCAGAAAAGGAGGCATGGCATTCAAGATATCCAGTTTGCCATATAACGCCCCGATACCTGTAGGACCACACATTTTGTGAGCAGAAAACGCCAGAAAATCAGCGTCTATATCTGTGATATCAACCGGCAGATGCGGCACCGATTGGGCGCCATCTATAACTACCAACGCGCCGGCCTTGTGCGCCAATTCAGTTATTTCTTTCGCGGGAGTGATCGTCCCGAGCACGTTTGACATCTGTGTGAAAGAAACAACCTTTGGTTTTTTTTCTAATAATCTTTTATACGCGTCAAGATCAAGTATTCCATCAGGTGTAACAGGAATGTACTTGATAACCAGTTCTTTTTCCGCCGCGATGATCTGCCAGGGGACAATATTCGAATGATGCTCCATCTCAGTGAGGAGAATTAAGTCGCCCTTTTGCAAAAACTTTCGTCCCCAGGAAAATGCGACCAGATTGATTGATTCTGTCGCGTTGCGGGTAAAGATCACATTCCTTCTTGAAGGTGCATTAATGAACTTTGCCACCTTCTCCCGGGCATTTTCATACATCTGCGTGGCTTCTTCTGAGATTGTGTAAACGCCGCGGTGTATGTTCGCGTTATGGTGGTGGTAATACTCATTCATGGCATCCAGAACCAACCGCGGTTTTTGGGTTGACGCGGTTGAATCCAGATACACCAGAGGCTTTCCCGGGTGAATTTCCCTTTCAAGAATAGGGAAATCTTTCTTTAGTGCAGAAAAATCTACGCTCATGCTATAAAAGGTCAGCTTTATTAACCACTGGCTTAGGCGGTGATATCCGGTTTCTGGGAGAAGGAGCACGCAGATTGGTGGAATTCTGCGGGAACCACAAAATATGGTCCGGAACCATCCACCCATCTGTCAAATAAACGTTGACTCGGAATTGAACGGCAACCATCTTCGCGTCCACCTGAACAACAATCCCTTTAACCCATCCGCGAACGCGCTCACCACCTTTATCATGGTCAGCCAGTACTTCAACGGTATCGCCTACGTCAAAGTTGTTTTCCGGAGTCGGATCTTTCATAAAAGGTACAGATGCCAACGTGCTCTCCTGTAAATCAGAAAATTAACCTATTCATCATACCATACAGGCGTTTAAATCGCCATTTTGTCATGAATGTATTGTTGGAACCGATTCCTGACGCCTTCAAATGGGATCCGCTGCATGATCGGGTCAAAAAATCCTTCTACAACTAATCGTTCTGCTTCCTTCTTTGGAATGCCGCGGCTCAAGAGGTAGAAGATCTCCTCAGGATCAATCTTTCCTACTGTAGCGCCATGTGTGCAACGGACGTCATCAGCCAGAATTTCAAGCCCTGGAAGTGAGTCTGCATGCGCGCTCTTGTCAAGTATAAGGTTCCGGTTAGCCTGGTATCCGTCTGTTTTCTGGGCTCCGGGAGCTACGTAGATCATTCCCTGCCACACGGAACGGCTGTTTTCCAGTAACGCGCCTTTAAATAACAGGTCGCTGGAAGTGTTGGGAGCCAGGTGATTCTGTTGGGTATCATGGTCAAGGTGCTGTTTCCCGTTTGTAAAATAGAATCCTGACATTTTTCCAACGGCACCATCACCCGCCAGATCAAGATCTGTAAAATTTTTTGTCAGGTGACTGCCAATAGCCCCGAAGGTCCAATCAATGGTTCCGTTTGTTTCAACGCGGGCACGCTCATTGGTAAAGTTCCATACATTTTTTCCGAAGGATTGCAGTTCGACAAACTGCAGTTTCGCGTTATCGCCTACATGGATCTCTACCACTCCCGCATGGAACGCGGGGTGCGTATTGCCTTCCGGTGACGCGGACTCGTGAATATAGGTCACTTCGGAATTTTCTTCCAGCACCACAATAATGTGTGACAAATACGCCGATTTTTCCAGCGAATTCCACACAACGCTATGTAATGGCAGGTCAACCTTCGTGTCCGCAGGCACATATAAGACCACACCATCCTGTCCGAACGCGTGTACCATCGAAGAGAAAATATTCTCTTCAGGTTTCACGATCTTGCCAATGATAGTTGAGAGCAGATCCGGATTAGTTTTCCTCAATTGACTGATTGTTGAAAAAATAATACCCATTTGCGTGAGCTTTTTTGATACCTTTACAGATTCGCTCGAACCGTAAAGAACGATCTGCCCCGCGTGTTCTTTATCAGTCAAAGGCTCAAGTATATCGGCTGGAGGAGTCGATATTTTGGCTTCAGCACCATTTCTTATCAAAGTAAACTGGCCTGGATCCAATTTTGATAGATCCGTGCGCCGCCAGGCTTCCTCATTGGCCGCGGGAAGTTTCTGACTGCTATAAATATCCCACGCGTTCGCGCGATGGCTTTCAAGTTCAGACCCGTTTTCTTCGGTAGGTATATCTTTTTCTGAAAATTGAAACTGTGTTGACTCTTGAACAGCCACTGACCGGCTGCGATGAATAACTACAGGAGTTTCTGTCATAGTTCTTCGTTCTCTCCCGGATTACCCGATGGAGCCTTCCATTTGTAACTGGATCAGCCGGTTCATTTCTACCGCATATTCCATGGGAAGTTCTTTAACAAGTGGTTCAATAAAGCCGGAAACCACCATCGTTGTAGCCTGCTCTTCTGTGAGTCCCCGGCTCATCAGATAAAAAAGCTGCTCTTCACCAACCTTGCTGACGGTAGCCTCATGCCCGATGGTGACGTCATCGTCGTCAATGTCGATGTAAGGGTATGTATCGGTGCGCGACTTCGAATCCAGAAGGAGTGCATCGCAAACCACATTAGACTTGACGTCCTCCGCGCCTTTATATACTTTCAACATACCACGGTACGAGGCCTGTCCACCAGCCTTGCTGATCGATTTTGATGTTATTTTGCTGCTGGTGTGAGGCGCGAAGTGGATGACTTTTCCGCCGGTATCCTGTATCTGGCCTTTGCCGGCAAACGCCATGGAGAGGATTTCTCCCCGAGCGCCCGGACCTACCAGATAACAGGATGGATACTTCATGGTCAATTTCGAACCCAGGTTGGCGTCTACCCACTCCATTGTTCCGCCTTCGTGTACAACGGAACGCTGCGTCACCAGGTTGTAGACATTATTGGACCAGTTCTGGATGGTTGTATAGCGCACCCGCGCGTCTTTTTTGACAACGATCTCAATAACGCCGCTGTGCAGAGAATCCGTGGTGTATTGGGGCGCCGTACATCCTTCCACGTAATGCACCTGGGCGCCTTCATCCGCGATGATAATGGAACGCTCAAACTGGCCAATATTCGCGCGGTTCAACCGGAAATAAGCCTGCAAGGGCAAGTCAACCTTTACACCCTTGGGAACATACACGAAAGAACCGCCTGACCAGACAGCGCTATTCAGCGCGGCAAATTTATTATCTTCGATCGGAACTATCGTTCCGAAATGTTCTTTGAAGAGATCCGGGTATTGACGTAGCCCTTCTTCAATACTTAAAAAGATCACGCCAAGTTTTTCAAGGTTGGCCTGAATGGAGTGGTAAACCATCTCTGATTCATACTGAGCGCCAACTCCGGCGAGAAATTTCTGTTCAGCTTCGGGGATGCCCAGTTTGTCAAACGTGGTCTTTATCGTATCCGGAATGTCATCCCACGATTTTCCTTCCGCTTCAGACGGTTTGACATAATAGAAAATATTATCAAAATCCAAACCGCTGATATCCGGTCCCCAGTTCGGCATAGGCCGTTGTTGGAAATGTTCCAAGGCCTTTAGGCGGAAGTCCAGCATCCATTGGGGTTCACCTTTCATGGAGGAGATCTGCTCCACCACGCGGCGGTTTAAACCCCGGCCGGTTTCAAAAACTGAAACATCTTTATCGCTAAAACCGTACCGGTAATCCCCAAGTTCATCAAAAAATTGAGCCTGTGGTTCGTTGCTCATTAAGATTCTCCGATCTTAGAATGATGACTGGCGTTTCAGGCCAGTTCACCATTTTCCAGTTTTTCACGTACCCAGGTATATCCGTGTTCTTCCAGATCCAGAGCGAGGTCAGGCCCACCGGATTCAACGATCCGGCCGTCCATCATCACGTGAACAACATCCGGGCGGATGTAGTTCAAAATGCGCTGGTAATGTGTGATGACCAGAACGCCCAGTTCTTTGCTGCGCAGGGTATTTACTCCTTCCGAAACAATTCGAAGAGCGTCAATATCCAGGCCAGAATCGGTTTCATCAAGTATGGCGATCTCAGGTTTTAACATGGCCATCTGAAGTACTTCGGCTCGTTTCTTCTCGCCGCCGGAAAAACCTTCGTTTAGGTAGCGGCCGGCAAACGAAGAATCAACCTTCAACATTTCCATCTTTTCTTTCATCACCTTCCGGAATTCAAGGATCGGAATACCCTTGTCCTCCGGATTCGCGGCTTTGCGGTGCGCGTTGACCGCCGTGCGCAGGAAGTTGGCCACTGTCACGCCCGGGATGGAAACCGGGTATTGAAACGCGAGGAACAATCCCTGGTGGGATCGTTCTTCCGTTGATAATTCAAGGATATTCCGCCCTTTGAAAAGGATCTCTCCTTCGGTCACTTCGTAGGAAGGATGCCCCATGATGGTATTCGCCAGGGTGGATTTTCCTGTACCATTCGGGCCCATGATCGCGTGTACTTCACCCTGCGGAATTGTCAGATTCAAACCTTTAATAATAGGTTTTTCATTTATTCGTACGTGTAAATTTTTTATTACCAGATCACTCATGAGTAATCACTCCTGATATCGATGTTTGATGCGTAAAGTCTACCATTTTGGTGGGATTATGTCAATATTTATAATATTATTCATAATATTTAATTCAATTCCAGCCCGCCAGAGTCGGGCTGGAATTGAATTAAAAAAATAAACTAGATCTTAATATCAGTAGAAGGATCCAATCGAACGACGATGACATCCTTACGGTCTTCAATTGTTATATTCGGAATATCCAGGTGATGGATCAGTTTCTCAGACAAATCTGTGTGAGCCATCCGAATCCTAAAAATGATCTCTGATTCAGAAAAATCTATAAGCCTGATCGGTCCAATTTCCGGTATTCTGCCAAGTACTTTCTGCAGATTTTCAATGTCTTTTAAATTATGAATTCCGCAGAAATGTACAGCAGTCTCTTCAACGCCGGCAATGGAATTCGAATCTACGGCATCTGCAGCATTATTAATTATTTCCTGTTTATCCAGATCACTGGAACCGGCATTTTTTGCTGAACTATCCAGACTATTGACGATATCCTGGTACACCACCCGGGAAATTCCCATCTCTTCTGCATACTTGAGAGCCGTTTCACATTTTCGTACAAGATCATCTTCCCCGATTGAATCCGAGGGGAAACAGACCATGCCCGTACGCGGAATCCGTTTGGTTTTACGGTTGATCTGGTCTTCCAGCCTTTCAGCGATGATCAATGCCCCTTCCCGGTTGGTTTCCGGGAGTATGATGCCGATCTTATCCATATTGACAAACAATGTATCTACATTGCGGCAACTGTTCAGTAAAGTCTCACAAATGTCTTTCATCAACTCTTCGCGGGCTTCCAGTCCCATCGTCTCGGCCAATTGATCCCAGCCATCCATCTTCAACAACAGGATGGAGAACGGCGTCCCGTAACGCAAGCCGCGCGCTATTTCATTTGACAGTACTCGCCGGGCATAATGGAAACGCATCAACCCCGTTTTCTCATCGTTGATACGCATCTCGTCTATCAACAATTTATCGCGCTCAACCTGGCGGTTGACAGACACAAATTGCCGGCTGGTATTCCATGCCAGAATGGCCGTTCCTATTTCTGCGGTAACAAACGTAATGATCACCAGCATGCTGGATGGACTTAGTCCGTAAATGACATAGATCATAGCGGAATATACGATGATCGTGATGATATTGATCCCGTACACCAGCGCGAGCGAAAACACACCCAGTGTAGCCGCGGCAACGGCTGCCAGGATCATAACCCCCGCCATAGCCGTTTTTATATCGGTATAAAATAGCGCCGCACACGATATGGATAACCATATGCTCAATAAAGCAGGATAAACCAGTAAGCTTCTCGGCGATGGAACTTTTCTCATTGTCAAAACCCCGAAATTAGTAAATACAGAAATCTGTATTATTGTAACTTTGATGAATACCATCCGCAACTACAGAAGTGATAAGTTGGAAATATTATTTTGTATAAATATCATGTATATTGACTAAATTATTTTTATCATGCTATACTAATTTTAAATTTTTAGTTTGAGGAAAAATGCAAAGTACACGCGATAAAATTTTAAAAGCGCTGCTTGATAAACCTCATTCAACGATCAACGAACTGGCAAGTTCAGTTTCAATAAATGCCATATCGGTACGGCATCATCTGACAAATTTGATGGTTGATGGACTGGTGGAAAGCGAAGAGGAACGGCACGGTGTTGGACGTCCGCGCCTGGTCTATTCCCTCAGCCAGAAAGGCATAGAACGCTTCCCCAGCCGGTATTTCGAATTGACTTCCCTTTTGCTTGATCAAATGAAAGAAACCCTGCCCTCATCGGTTGTCAACAGGTTCTTTACAGATATTGCTGAAAACCTTGTAAAGGATTACGAGAAACAGACGGAAGGTTTTTCGGTTGAACAAAAACTCGATTTTATAAAAACTATTCTCCAAAAGCAGGGATTTTCAGTCGGTTGGGAAAAGAAAGACGAAAATTACTACATTTATGAGAATGGATGCCCGTATTTCCACATCGGTCAGTCTCACCCGGAAGTTTGCTCCGTTGACCATACATTGATCTCAAGGATCATGAATATTCCGGTTGAAAAGATCAGTTGTGTCTTGAGTGGTGACTCGCACTGTATTTACAGTATTTCTAAAGCAACCCTGGAGGAATCCAAATGAATGCCACCCCGGGTACCAATCGACCGGTCTGGACGGCTGAATCCACCCATCCCGAATTGATGCAACCTTTGAAAGACGCGTTATCACAGGTCATAGATCCAGAGATCGGTTACACCATTCTACAGTTGGGACTTGTGCGTGATGTGCAGGTATTTGAACACAATGCGGTTCTGAATATGATCCTGACCACCCCATTCTGCCCCTACGGCCCGGCCATCCTTGACGCTGCCCGGCACAAAGCCGAAGAAGGCTTGAATATGCCGGTGGAGATCAGCCTGGGCATGGATATGTGGGATTTTTCCATGATGGAAGAAGGCCTTGGCGGTGAGTGGGGAATATTCTAAGGTTATCTGGCTCATAAATCCAGCAGGTTTCGGCAACGGGACCTGTTTTGTTTTAAGAATTCGTAAGCGGATGGATTACAATTTTCAATATGCCAGCTAAATCCGTGTTATCCAAAATACCTCCGCTTTCCACCATATCTTTTTTAGCAATGGTCTGCCTGATTCTGGCACAATACTCAGATAATTTTGTTTTCTCATTTTTTACAGGCGGGAAAGCGTTGGATGGCAGAAATCCAGTACTTCAAATCCTGTTTTTCATTTCTTATTTCATCGTACTTCTTCTCCTCTCACTGTTCATATTCCATAAGCCTGTCACCCGCCTTTTAACAGACCCGTTTCCCCTCTATTGCCTGTTGACGTTGTTGCCGCTTGCCGCCCACGCGTATGTAGGCTCTTTCAGCCGTTTTGTGGCGGATGATTTTAGCTCCGCCGCGCTTACCGTTGAAAAAGGAATTCTAGGCGCCACCCGGGACTGGTATATAAACTGGTCAGGCCGTTACTCTGCCAGTTTCTTTGACAGCCTTGCCGGCTACACTGGACCGTCCATTATGAAATTTGCCGTGGGGATTTCTCTTTTATTGCTGATCTCGGGAATGGTTCTATTTTCAACGCGGATACTTCAAGGATCGAACCGTCAAAACGTATTGACAGGATTATTCCTCTCATCACTGGTGTTGACTTCAGCCTTTTTCATCGCCCCTGATCTTCCACAATCCCTGTACTGGGGACAGGGGATGCGTTCTTTGATCCTTCCCCTCATTCCCCTCTTTTTTATTCTGGCGATTTTGATACCTATTGACGGGAATAAAAACAGAATAATAAAAACGGACCGGCTTATTGCTGCCGCGCTTTTGTCATTCATTGCGGGTGGTTTTGGAGAAACCTACGTGGCGATCCAGACGACGATTTTCGGTTTGATCATTCTGCGCTTGATCATTCAGGAACCGTTCGGATTTTCGAAACGAAATCTTTTGGCTCCATCTGCCGCCTTTCTTTCATCCATCGCCGCCATGGTGGTGACAGTTCTCGCCCCCGGCAATCGTGTGCGCCAGACTTATTTCCCTTTACCGCCTTCACCCGTCGCGCTTGCTTCCATTACATTTGAATCCATGGGGAAGTTCTTCGATGCTATTCTCCGTTCTCCGGAAGGCGTATTATGTATCACGTTTATTACACTATCAGCCTTGGCTTGCGGATGCCTATACGCAGCATCATGTAATTATGCAAAAACTAATCCAAATAAGCAAATTTCAATCGACCGGATACCCGCGATCCTCTTTCTATTTATCACCGCCTGCTCATTTTTCCTCCTGATCTTTGTCAGTTTCCTGCCATCCGCGTACGCCATGTCCACCACACCGCCACCGCGTACGCTTGTTCTGCCTGCCCTCATTTTGTGCCTGGCATTGGCCACGCTTGGTTTTATGGCGGGATCACTGGCGGGTAGGAGCCTGATATCAGAAAATCTATTTCGGGTTTTCCGGAATAACTGGGTGTCACTGTTCACAGCTGTGATTCTGGCCGCGTGTTCCTTCCAGGTGACGGCCCGGATCCTCACGGTAGTCCCGGATTTCCGTTTCTTTGCCGAACGGTTTGACCGCGCCGATCAGTTGATCCGTGAGGCGAAATCAGCCGGTGAAATATCCGTCACCGTACCGGAAGTGCATAACCACTTCGGGTTGAGTGATTACGGCGAAGGAACCACCTACTGGCTGGATGATGCCGTTGACCGGTATTACGGCTTGCGCGTGATCATCAACAAACATATGAAATGACCCGCCATTTATTCTCCAAAATATCCTGAAAACCATGGCTTTTTTGCTATACTTGCGTGTATGATCAAAGCCGTTCGCCTTGAAGCGGGAAAACCGCCCGAATCTATCCAATTGCCGGATTTGCCTGCCGCGCTAAAAAAACGAGCGGGCGCCATCTGGGTCAGCCTGGAAAACGCGCCAGCCGCGGAAATCGAATCGGTCCTGACCGGCATTTTTCAATTTCATCCATTAGCAATTGAAGATTGTCTCAGTGTGGGTTACCAGACTCCCAAAGTGGATGATTTTGATAAATTCATTTTCATCATCGCCAACGCGGTTAAGTCGTCGGCATCTCTGGACAACCTGGAAACAGGCGAACTCGATATCTTCCTCGGTGAAAATTACATCGTCTCCTGCTTTACCGATGAAACCATGCCCTGTGTTTCGGCTGTCTGGCAGCGCCTATCGCGCGATGACCGCATGGCAACCCGTGGTGTTGACATGATCTGCCACGCGCTCCTGGATACGCTGGTTGATGATTACATGCCCCTGCTTGACAACATGGACGAGGAAGTGGAGCTTCTGGAAGACCGTGTTCTGGCCAATCCGGAGACCTCCACATTGGAACGGCTGTTGACCCTGAAGCACATGGTGATGTCACTCCGGCGGGTCATCAATCCACAGCGCGAGTTGATCAACCGCCTGTGCAGAGACGAATTCCCGCAGATCGGCAAGGTCAGCCAGATCTACTTCCGCGATGTGTACGACCATCTGGTGCGGATTCAGGATATGAGCGAATCCATCCGCGATATTGTTTCCGGCGCCATGGATATTTACCTCAATTCAACATCCCTGCGCCTGAATGTGGTGATGAAAGCCCTTACGATCGTCTCCACCATATTCCTTCCGTTGACCTTCCTGGCCGGCGTGTACGGTATGAATTTCAAGTACTTTCCTGAACTTAATATCCCCTGGGCGTACCCCGCCCTCTGGGTGGTTTTCGCGCTTATTGTTGTCCTGATGCTGGTGTTCTTTAAAAAGCGTGGTTGGTTTTAATTTCCTTAAAAAATATGATCAAATCTGGAATGAGGTATCGTAATATGGTCAAAATAATTACTGATAGCACGTGCGATATGGATGAAATGTTGCTGAAGGAATATGATATTTCTGTCATCCCGTTGACTGTGAATCTGGATAACCGCCTGTTTCGGGATGGAATTGATCTCGGGCTGGAAGAAATGTACGCGCTGGTTGATAAAACCGGTACGCTCCCCAAAACAGCCGCACCCACTCCCGGTGAATTTGTCGAGTTCTTTAAGAAATTTGATGACGACATTGTATTTATCGGCATATCTTCAAATTCCTCCGCCACGGTGCAAAACGCGCGTCTGGCCGCCGGAGACCTGCCGGGGAGGAATATCCAGGTGGTGGATTCGCTGCATCTGTCATCCGCTATCTCGCTGCAGGTGATCGAAGCCGCCCTTCTGGCGCGGGACGGACTTTCCGCCACAGAGATCGCCAGCCATCTGGAAGAATTGCGCACACGGGTTCGCACCATCTTCATTGTGGATACGCTGAAGTACCTTCACATGGGCGGGCGTTGCTCCGCGCTAGAAAATGTGGTTGGCAGTATGCTTCAGATCAAACCCATGATCTACATGCAGCCCAATGGTGCGCTGGGCGTAAAAAAGAAGATCCGCGGTTCACGTGAAAAAAGCATTCAGGCGCTGCTGGATGAACTTCGCGCTGACACGGACAATGTGGATACCCGCCGGATCTTTATTTCCGGCAATAGCTGTGAAAAAGACGCGGAATTCCTTGCCGCGGAGATCAAGAAGATCGTACCTGTCAAAGATGTGTTTTACGCGGAAAATGGCATTGTGATCTCGTCACACTGCGGCCGGGGCGCTCTCAGTATTCACTATATACTTAACAGGACTGCTTCCTGATACATTTCCTTAATGTTTACTAATCTTCCAGGCAAAAGGCTTCTTCAAGGCACATTATAAATAGCGTTATAATGTACCTGATTAAAATTCGGAGGAAATAAGATGAACCTACGCAAAAAACACATAGGGATTTACTCCCTGCTCCTGATTTCGATGCTTCTGGCCGCGTGCGGACCCACCGTGACACCCGCGCCCACGGTTGACGTAAACGCACTGTATACCCAGGCGGCCGTCACCATGATCGCGCAGTTGACGCAGAACGCACCCACCATCACCCCCACGGTTCCCGCCACAGCCACACCGGCGGTAACAGCCACGCTGGCTGCCCTACCTACACTGGCGGGAGTACTCCCCACACTGCCTCCTCTGGCAACCTCCACATCCATTGCTTCCGCCACCGGCGACAAGGCGATGTATGTCACCCAGTCTCCCGCGGATAACACATCCGTAAAGACCAATCAGACCTTCAACATCATCTGGCGGCTGCGCAATACCGGCACCACCACCTGGAACAACCAGTACGCCTACCGCTTCTATGCCGCCGCGAATAAGCTTCCCACCTCGGCCAACGGTTATAACCTGACCCAGTCCGTACCGCCCAACACGGAAGTGGAATTGAAAGCGGTGGCCACCGCCCCCGGCACCCCCGGCACCTATGACACGCGCTGGGTGATCACCAATGCCGAAGGCGTCAACTTCGCCAGCTTTGACCTGACTATCAATGTGGTACAGGGTGCTTCTTCTAGTGGCGCTGAAGCAACAGCTACCGGCGTTCCTTCTGTTTGTGATGATTATGGAACATTATCTGGAGGAACTGTAACTATGGGTGGAGCAGGGCTTCCTATCTCGTCACCTGGCGGCCAAAACCGAGTGTATTTCAAATTGGAAAGTGGGACAACAGCGGCAAAACTTCAAATTGTCCACAATTCGGTAGAATTTGGTTCCCGAACTGAAACATTTGATGTTACTTCTACTACTGAGGGATCTGTTGTTGTTGGAAACCCAAGTAAACAAGCAAATGCTCTAACCATAACTGCTACTGGTGCCAATGTAGTAATTACAAAAGTTGTCTATTGGAAATCC
>CAYOKC010000033.1:0-8193 GCA_964404415.1 uncultured Leptolinea sp.
TGTACGGTCATGCTGATCTGCTGTGTCGCCCCTGATGCCTGCGATGCTGAGTCGGCCAATTGAGCGGAAGCGCTATTTAAATTATTCGCGCTGGTTGATACCAGTGAAATCGCATCTTTGAGTGACGCCGCCATACTTTTTAATGAATTTCCCAGAAGGTCTTTATCCGAGCGCGGTTGGATCTCGACCGTCAGGTCACCATTGGCAATTGCCATGGCGGAAGAAGCTATGTCCTTCATATACCCGATCATTTTCTGGAAAGACGCGGACAAGACACCAATTTCGTCTTTACTTTCCACGGTGATATCCTGGTCAATATCACCATCGGCAATCATATTGGCCGCGTGCTGGATTTTGTTGATAGGGCGAATGATCCTTCTCGGCAAGACGGTTCCCAGAACCGCGCCGATCAATATACAGATAAAAACACTGATCAAATTATTAGAAGTGGAACTTTTTGAAATCTCAGCGGATTTCTCTTTGCTGGCTTCTGTCGCCGCCCAACCAGCTTTTTCTGCCAGACGCGCGGTCTCCTGGACTTTTTCACCCAGAGAACTCATTTGATCGATGGACGTTGAAAGTTCGTCACTTTTTGCGTTCCATTCATTGGCGGCTTTGGCGTATTCTTCTGTAGCCTTACGCATTTCCTTAATTCGGGCCAGGTCTGTCTCGATCTCGGTAACTCGTTTAAGTTCATTCAAGGAGATGATCAGTTCATCAAGGCCTTTCGTTACATTCGTCCAATTTTCTTCCTTTTGATACAGCATGTATTTCACTTGATTTGATTGGACCGTGCTGGTTTTATTTAATATATCAACCAGGATCGGGATAGAGAATTTGGCATTGATATCATCTTTGTTGGCATAGTCTTTAAAATAGAGGTTTGTGAGTGAAACAACTTTTTCGCCACTTTCTTCCATTACTATGGAGAGGGCGTTCATTTCATCCATCTTTTGCGTTGACTCAGTGAACAGTTGTTTATATTCCACGGTTACCTGGCGGACATCGTTGGTTTTTGCCAGAAGTTCCTGATCGTTGTATTCTTGAGCCACGCCATCCAAAGCGTCCAATGTTGCATTGATCTCATCCAGATCTTTTTCCACGGCCTGGCGTGATGCGGCCATATCCATCCGGGAATCCGTCATAGCCAGAATCACATTCTGCTGGTCGAGGATCGTCCGCGATGTGACCTGGTCCAGCAGGGCGAGATTGGTCAATGAAGGAACCCGCTGGTTGACGATCTCATTGATCATTGAGGTCATCTGATTCAGGTTGTAAAACGACTGGCTACCCAATAACAGGGAGATCAATAAAATGGGTATTGCTGTAGCCAGCAATAGTTTTGTTGTGATCTTCAGATTTCGGAAATAATTGAGCATACCATCTCCATGCCATTAATGAGTTTTTACTGCTTTGGAGCCGAGAAGCAAAAATATCCGGATGCTTGAAGGAATTGGTAGTATGCCGGATGAAGTACCAGACAACGGGAGCTAATTACTTTTCACCTGATTTGATTATTACCAACTGGAAGTAAATTGTCAGTAAAAAAATCTAAAATCAGTGTTAACTAACCATATATATGAATTCTTTGGACACAATCAGTCAGCCTCATGGCACTTGACAAAAACAGAAAACAACATACAATACTACATTGATACAATGATACAATAATATTTCAGGAGCAACCTATTGGAAAAAGTTTCCGCACGTGTACAGGTGGAATTCGGATCTGATGAGCCAATCTATTTACAGATTGCCCGTCAGATCGAAGATCTGGTAGGGAATGGTGTGTTAAAAGAAGGTGACCAACTTCCAACGGTACGCGAGATGGCAACAGAACTAAGCATAAATTTCAACACAGTGGCCAGGGCATACCGGCTGTTGGACGAGTCGCGGATCATTTCAACGCAACGCGGGCGGGGAACGTATATATGGAAAAAACCATCGGCGGACTCTCGTCATGTCTTAAAAGAAGCGGCGCTGGAAAACCTGCTGATCGACATGATCAATGAGATCAAACGCCGTGGGTATTCACGGGAAGAAGTTATGGAAGCCATGGACCGGATACTCAAAGATCCGGCAAGTGTAGAGGAGAAAGAGGAGAAAGATGAAAATCAGCAGGCAAAATAATACTGAGGGTGATAACCGTAACGAGAAGACCATTGGTCTCGAAAAAAAAGAAAAAGTTGACAACCAGCGTATCAACGGGATCGCCGGCACAATTTTCGCCATTTTTATGGTCATTGGTATTCTGGGCGCGATCATCATGGATACGAATGGTGTCAGCGATACCATTACCGGGATCTATGTATGTACCACCATTTTGATCGGAACACTCATCATGTTCTCATTGAAAGTATCCAATCAATGGGAAAAAGCGGTGATCCTGCGGTTTGGCAAGTTCCTGGGCTTGCGCGGTCCCGGTGTATTCTGGATCATCCCGGTTGTGGACAACGTAGTCAACTGGATTGACCAGCGCGTGATGGTCACCCCGTTCGCGGCAGAAAAGACCCTGACGAAAGATACCGTGCCGGTGGATGTGGATGCCGTATTGTTCTGGATGGTGTGGGATGCCGAGAAAGCATCCCTGGAAGTAGCAGACTACCAGGCAGCCATCGCCTGGGCGGCGCAGACCGCGCTGCGTGAGATCATCGGGCAGATGGCGCTGGCCGATATTCTGGTGGGCCGCTCGAAAATGGATTCAGACCTGCAGCATATCATCGACGAACGGACCACTCCCTGGGGTATTTCGGTGCAGTCCGTGGAGATCCGCGATGTAATCATTCCGCAGGATCTGGAAGACTCGATGAGCCGTCAGGCACAGGCGGAGCGCGAACGCCAGGCACGTGTGATCCTGGGCGAGTCAGAAAAACAGATCGCGGCCAGTTTTGCCGAAGCTTCGGAAGCGTATATCAACAATCCGACCGCGCTTCATTTGCGTGCCATGAATATGCTGTTTGAAGGTCTGAAAGAAAAAGGCGCGCTGGTTATCGTGCCGAGCAGCGCGGTGGAATCGATGAATCTGGGCGGCATCAGCGGAATGGTCGCTTTGTCGCAATCCAATACCGCAGCCGGACAGGCAACTACGAAATAAATACGGATTAGTGCTAAAGGAAAGAATGAAAACTCGAACCTTGATTATTGTCATTATGGTCACCGGGGTGCTTGTGATGGGAGCCGGTTACCTGCTGAGCGGCAACATGGGTGACGCATTGGCAACTCACTGGAATGCCGCGGGGGAGGCGGACGGATATGGAAGCGTGTTCATGGCATTGTACTTTCTGCCTCTGTTGACTATGGCCATGTCGGCCATAATCGCCGTGACGCCAATGCTGGATCCGCTAAAAGCCAATGTAGAGAAGTTTCGCAGGGAATACAACATCTTTATCGCCGTGTTTGCCGCGTTCATGTTCTATCTTCAGGGGTTAACCCTTGCCTGGAACATAGGGTTGAAATTTTCCATGACCGCGATGATGTCACCGGGATTCGGGTTGTTATTTGTTGTTACCGGAATGGTCCTCCGCAAAGCCAGACGCAATTACTTCATCGGCTTCAAAACGCCCTGGGCACTGGCCAATGACACCGTATGGGATAAGACACACGAGCTTGGCGGACAGTTGTTCATCGCCTCTGGGATCTTGACCACCCTGTGTGTGTTCGTCCCGGAAGCGTCGATCTTTGTGCTGCTGGTCACTGCCATCGGCGCTTCACTGATCACCACGGTTTACTCTTACATGGAGTTCCGAAAGATCGAAAAGAGCACGACACACCGATAATTCTTAGTTTGATCTAAAGACAAAAAAGCGCGCGGATGAGATAACCTCGCGCTTTTTTGTTTATAAATTGACAATGTTTCACGTGAAACATTGCTTTTTCAACCCCAAAAACAAGAAAGCTTCTGTAAAGGGCGGAAAATAAAAATGCCTTATGTTTCACGTGAAACATAAGGCATTTTTTAACAGCGGGCTTCCTGGAGGCTGTTTTAACCGATTTCAGCGGCAGGTTGAACCGGGGTTTCTTTCTTTTTCGTTTCAAGAAATGCCATGGCTTTACCTTCCGAATCATCCATAACGATCCGTAATAATTGGCCGGGGGCGTAGTCATCCACATGTATCAACCGGATAGCCTTCAGGATTTCCGGTTCCACAGTGATCTTGTCTTGAATATGGTTGGGCGTTTTATAGAAAAAGTCACGATTAAATATACTGGTGTCCTCTTCCAGGTAGATAGCCAGAGGATATATCTTTGACTCCAACAGATCCTGGAAGAAGTGTGTTCCCAGTGAAGGCTCGGGCGCAGGACCAATTCCCTGTCCGGCCAGCTCGACCAGTGCCCGGCTGTTATAGATATCGCCGTAGTCGATCGGTACCCCGAGGTCAGAATTTGAACTTCCCCAGCGGCCGGGACCAACACAGATAAAGGTTTGTCCTTTCATGACCGCGTTTAACCGTCCGATGGCTCGTGCCAGCTTTACCCTGTCGGTAGGTGGATTCAGCTCAAAATAACCTTCCGGTGGAATGAATAAAACATACTTAATGCCGTCAACCCGGCCCTGAGGGACAACAAACTGGGTTGAGAAAATGATGCTTTTCTTTGGCAGGTCAACCGGCAGGGGAACCTGTTCGCTCCGTTCCAGATGACTCTGTGGTCGGCATTGCAAGAGGAAGATATTTAACAATGCCCCGCCGTTCTCACCGGGTTCCAATTGGACGGCAAATTCCAGGTCAACCGGCGCCTGATAGCTCTCTTCCAGCAGGTGCAGCATATCGCGCATGTGGCGCCCAAAGTACGTTCTGCGCAACAGATCTTCAAAGGTCAATACCAGGCGTTTCTGGTCGCCCTCTACCAGCCTTGACCGCAGGGAGACAAAGTAACCTTCTTCGTCCAATTGGACCAGGTAACGCAAAGGATAATAGTTGGTTTGCAGTACATCCTGTATGGGCAGGGTGCGCATGCAGTTGGCCTTCAGGTCGATCACATCAACATATTGTTGCGAATACCGACGGATGTTCTTGGCACTGGTTGACGGCCGCAACAGGGGATGACTGAGCGCCACCAGTCGTGGATAGTCGTTGCCGACCCTATCTACTGCGCGGGTTCCAAGTCCCCACACCAGCCGTAGGAATCCATCATCCGCTTTGATCTGCTGAGACCAGCGGTACATATTGCGGCTGAAGGCCACACCGGCACCGTGGGGCAGGTAGTAGTCACCCAATTGCTCACCGACCACCGTCTGGATGAGAATGGCCATGCGTTCGTCATAATCCTGCAAGCCTTTGGAACGGCGGTATAACAGCGCGTTGGGGTTGAGGGTTGACGCGTAAACCCGTGAGATCGCTTGCGTCAAAGCGCGAAGGTTCTCCTGGAGTGATCCCTGGTTGGGAAGGAAGACACTTTCATATTTGCCAGCGAAACTCGTCCCGAAGTTATCCTCCAAAAGACTGGACGAACGGACAATGAGGGGGACGTTACCCACGCTGACCAACAGACTGGTCATTTTATCCAGTATGTCAGGGGGGAAGTCGCCTGCCAGAAACTCTGCCAGAACCTGCGGATATTCCTCGCGCATTTCTGTTTCCGTTTTGTATTTCTGGTCGTTCCAGTGAAACAGGTTGTTGATCGCCATGAATGTATACAGCAGATCAGACCCGACATAATACGATTCCGGCGTGCGCAATGACTGGCGCAGTTCGTTGCCACCGCGCTCTTTGACCACCCGGGCCGCAAGGAGCATACCGGCCGCTTTCCCGCCAATACGCCCGGTGCCAATTTTCCGGCGGCGTATTTCGATCAGGTCTTCCAGTTTCAACCATTCTTTTGCAATGTTAATGTAACGCAACTGGTCGCTGATCATGGTGCGGATCAGCACAACCTTCGCT
This sequence comes from uncultured Leptolinea sp., assembly GCA_964404415.1. Taxonomy (GTDB): domain Bacteria; phylum Chloroflexota; class Anaerolineae; order Anaerolineales; family Anaerolineaceae; genus Leptolinea. The sequence goes on from CAYOKC010000033.1 coordinate 5,880, forward strand.
TCCTGTAGGCGGGCTTCCAGTCGGGAACGGTCTTCAGCGGACATTTTCTCAATGGCCATCGCCTGCTCGAACACCAGTTCTATTGGAGCTAACTCGGGGTTTATGGAGAACAATTGTTCTTCTTTATCCACCCCACGTTCTTTTAGAACGTCATTTACGATCTGCTCAAAATGGGGGTAGGAGAGATGCTGGCTGAAATACAGATCGGTCAACTGATCGCGAACTTTCGTCAACCGGGTTTCCCAAATGTCGTTTGGTTCTTCATAGACCGGGTTATGCAAACCTTCTCGGCGTTGCGAAAGCATGGCTTTTTCGCGAACTTCAGCTTCAAAACCGGCCTGGTTCAGGATCCCCCGTGAAAACAATTCCCGGCGCATGCGTATGCGGATCCGGTTACAAAGAATCGGGAATTGTCCCAGCGTTAACATGATGCTGAGTAAACGGTCTGATGAAGTAGCGGTAAAGGTCATCCTGAACCTCGTAAATTTTTCAGACCGGGCATGATTTCAATTTCAGGCAGGAATAGTCCGGTCGGATTATCCCAGATGCATCGGCATGATCACATGCAGGAAATTATCATCATTAACAGGGCGGATCACACCGGGACTGTTATTGGATGTTGTCTCAATGACAACATTGGGCGTTTTGATCACATCCAGGACTTCGCGAAGGAAACGCACATTGAAAGCGATCGGCAGAGCCGGACCGTCGACGCTGGCATCCAGAATAATTTCGCTGGCGCCGGTTTCTTCGGAAGTCGCCTGTACTTCAACGCGGCCGGGTTCACTTTCATTATTGACAATATCCAACCGGATCACATTGTTGCTGTCACGCGCGATGACTTCCGCCTGACGGCAGGCTTTCAACAACGCGGTTGTAGGCAGAACAGTCCGGGTTTTGAAACTCTGGGGAATGATCAATTTGTAATCAGGGAAGTTGGCATCAATTAACTGGGAAGCCAGTTCCACATCGGGTAGGTGGAAGATCACCTGGCCGCGTCCCTGGGGGACGACCATTTTGATCACGGATTCGTTGTCTCCGGCGATACGTGAAAGTTCCATAAGAGCGCGGGCAGGGATGATGGCGGTGACAGGTTGTGAAACCGGGTTCGACATGGATGATTTTCGCACCGAGATGCGGAAGCCATCCGTAGCTGCCATAGTGATCTCAGAACCGTTCAACGTCACCGAAACACCCTGCAAAGCCGGGCGGGCGTCATCATTGCTGGCGCAGAAAGCAACCTGCTGGATCATTTCACGTAAGTCCATTACATTCAATTCAATAGCCCGGTCAAGATCCGGAACCGGCATAGGCGGGAATTCCTGGGCGTCTAGACCTTTGATGTCGGTGCTTGAGGAACCGCATTTGACATTGAGAGTCTGAGTGGCGGTGTCAAGATCTAGCGAGACTGTGTCACCGGGAAGTGTGCCGACCAGGTCTGCCAGGGTACGGGCGGGTACTGTGATGGAACCTTCCTCCAGTATCTGGGCGCCGATCCAGCAAGTGATACCCACTTCCAGGTTGGTGGCAGAGAGGCGCAGGCGACCGTCATCTGTGGCCAGTAGAACATTGCTCAACACCGGCAAGGTGCTGCGAGCCGCGACTGCTTTTGATACGATGCCTAACCCGTGAGCAAGCTGCTGTTGAGATACGTTGGTCTTCATGCCTGTTCCTCTAAAGGGATTTTTGTATTAATTAAAAAGTATACAACCTGACGGATGTTTTCACCAGACCATTTTGCAAGAGGTGTGCCAGGAAGAATCATTATTTGGGGGAAAACCATTCTTCAGACAGGTCATGCCAGTTGGGATTCTCAGTTTCAATAAGGTTTATTTTCTTGATTCTCAGCCAGCCTTTGATCTGTTTTTCTCGACTAATGGCAGTATAGGAATCAGGGCATTCTTCATAATAAACGAGTTTATTGATATTGTATTTGCTTGTGAAACCGGGATGAGATTTATCTTTGTGTTGCTGTACTCTTCGGAAGATGTCATTTGTTACACCCGTGTATATTGTTCAGGATTGGTTTGCCATGATATAGACATAGAAATTTCGTTCTTTCATTGAATTATTATATGGTAATCTTTTTTAAAGATACCAGTCATGCTGACCGAAGGGAAGTATCTCTCTCAGCAATGGGAGAACTTACTTATGGAAGAATAACCTTTTCAATAAAGCGAGATCCTTCGTTACCGCTCAGGATGACAGGATTTCGGTCATGCTGACCGAAGGGAAGCATCTTTCTCTGCATAAGCAGAAATTGCGTATGGAGAAGTATTCTCTTCAACCATGAGAGATCCTTCGCTACCGCTCA
>CAYOKC010000033.1:8293-33387 GCA_964404415.1 uncultured Leptolinea sp.
ATTGCGTATGGAGAAGTATTCTCTTCAACCATGAGAGATCCTTCGCTACCGCTCAAGATAACATGATTTCCGTCATGCTGACCGGAGGGAAGCATCTCGTAAAGCCTTGACGGTACTTGCGCATGGAAATGATACCCAGGCAATCAGTCGAGATCCTTCGCTATCGCTCAGGATGACAGAGTTGCGGTGATGCTGACCGGAGCGAAGCTTCTCGCATTACCCAAACTGAACTTACCTATAGAAATGTATCCTCTCCAACCAAATAATGCCTTCGATTATCTCAGGATGACAAAGTCTCCTGCAGGGCCATGTCAATAAACAAAGCGGCAGACCAGCCGAAGACCGGCGCGGCTTTCTTCCCCGGCTCGCCGGTGACTGGATTGTAATACTCATAAAAATCCGGGAAACGCATCAACTTCTCCAGTGTGATCCTCCGCAGCATTCGAGCCGTTTCAGCATAACCGGAAGTAATTAATCCTTCCACCAGAAGGTAGTTGACATTCACCCAGGAAGGTCCGCGCCACATTTGTTCCGCGTCAAAGACCGGTTCATCCATGGCAACACTGGGAATCGGAAAATTCGCCTCGAAAGATGTTTTATTTTGCAGGTGTTCAACCAGACGGGCAATTCTCTCTTCCGATAGCAGTCCAGTCAATAGAGGGAAAAGGCTGAACGGTGTTTTTAGTCTGATCGCCTCACCATTCCGCCGGGCGAGATACATCCCCGATTCCTCGTCCCACAGAAGCGTATCCATCCGTTCCGCCAGTAAAATTGCCTTGCGTGACCATTCCTCCGCGGCAGATACCTCGCCAATCTCAACAGCAATTCGATTCAAGTATTGCATCTGCATTACAAGATAGGTGTTCAGATCCGGTGAGCAAACCGGCATACCCCCGTCCCATAACGGGCTGTCATCCAGACCGGAAGAGAACGGGTGACCATACTCGCACAGGCCGTCACCATCGCGGTCATTATGTTCCAGCCACCAGTTGATCCATTTCACAGCCGGTTCGTAAGTCTCCTGCAGGAACTCGCGATCGCCGGTGGTTTCGAAAATCTTCCATATCGTCCATACAAGCAGAGGCGGTTTGGTGACATCCGCATCAACCGGGAAGTCCAGGTGGGTGATCGTGCCTTCATCGTGAATGGCATCCGGCAGCATACCGTCTTCGCGTTGATGATCCAACAATATTCGCAGTTGGTCTTTGGCCAACCGGTAATCCGCGTGGCGGTACGCCAGCGCGTGGAAAAGCGCGTCCCATTGCCAGACTCCCACATAATGGATCTTGGACGGGGTAAGTACTTCACGGGTTGTGAAGAAACGGGTGGAGATGATCCCGGCCGCCATTAACCACCAGGCGTACAGATACTGGGTGGTATATTCCGGTAAAACAGGGGGAATCTCATCAAACCATTCTTCCCAGCGTTTTTGTGACCGTTCCAGAACCGTTCCACATTCCGGAACGTAACGGTTAAACCCCAACCTTGGAGTGAGATTGATCAATAAACCACCCGATCCTTCGTCAAATTTCAGGGTAACAAGCTGCCCGGATCCTTCGATTGATTCCAGATCATTCTCCAGTATTTTCCTATTGGTAGTGTATGCCAGGTTTCTCCGTATATCTCCCGTCACCCGCAATACACCACCGCGCCTGTCGGTTTGACCCAGATCCATATTCGTTCGGAAACGGATACCGCAGCATTTATTTGGCAATCCAAGGAATAATGTCTCCTGGTCGGCAAATGTCAGAATGAAATCACCTATCGATGTATGGAATATGATCCTGTCCGGTTGCGAGTCCAATTCATAAGGTAACTCCATTCCTTCCGTATCAATAAATACCCAACTTTCCACAATGGGCGGCCGCTGCCGGTAAGCGGAAATACTTCGCGTCAGTTTATACCAACGTTCCGCCAGTCGGATAAGCAAACCGTTTCCGTTTCGCATTACAAGAATACGCGACCCCCGTTCCGTGAATGGGATGTGGGTTAGATCGATCCGGTTCCGAAGAGCAGATAACGCGTTGGTCATTGTGTTTCCTTTAATCAGGAGTGCATAACTGTTACGTTCCAGTATAATTTTCCCTATGAGCGAATTCAAGTTCTATACACCCTTACAGGTCCGTTACGGCGATATTGACGCCCAATGGCATGTCAATCACGCCCATACTGTTACGTTTATTGAAACCGCGCGTTTCAACTTTGTTCAGGAGTTGGGGATTTTTGACGGTGCGTCGTACTTCGATCTTGGCTGGATCGTGGCCGATGTGCATGTTTCTTTTCTCGCTCCCATTTACCTGACCCAGAAGATACGTGTGGGTGTTCGGGTGGCGAAATTGGGCAACAAGAGTATGACCCTCGAATACCAGATCGAAGATGAAAAGACCGGCGATGTGTTGACCAAAGCCGAGACCGTGATGGTGCATTTTGACTACCATTCGCATTCCAGCCAGCCCATTCCGGATGAATGGCGCAAGAAAATTTCTGAACATGAAGGTTGGAAATGACCGCAAAGAAAACTCTGCCATCCATTGACGATGGCTATCTGATCAACACATTGACCGGATTGTTAAACACTCCCAGTCCGACCGGATTTGCTGAACGCGCTGTCGCGTTTTTGGAAGAAGAAATACACAGTTATTCAGACATGGTAAAAGCCCGTACCCGAAAAGGCGCGTTGACCGTCACCTGGCCGGGTTTGAACGTGGTTGCCCCGCGGGCGTTGACAGCTCACATTGATACGCTCGGAGCGGTAGTCAAAGAGATCAAGCCCAATGGACGGCTGCGCCTATCGGCCGTTGGTGGATTGAACTGGAACAGTGTGGAAGCGGAAGGGGTCACCGTTTTTACCGCCGGAGGTAAGGCAGTGCGTGGAACTTTGATGTTCCATAAACCGTCCATGCATGTGTATTCCAAAGAAGAGCTTGAAGCCAAACGCGATGAGACAACCATGGAAGTCCGCCTTGACGAAAAAGCAACCTCAGCGGATGAGACTCGTCAACTGGGTATAGAAGTCGGTGACTTTGTATCTTTCGATCCACGCGTGGAAGTGGTCAACGGGTTCGTGCGTTCGCGCCACCTGGATGACAAAGCCTGCGCGGCCTGTGTTCTGGCAGCCGTCAAAGCACTTCACGATGCCGGCTTGAAACCGGTTCAACGAACCACTATCCTGTTTTCCAATTATGAAGAAGTTGGGCACGGCGCCGCGGCTGGTATTCCCGCTGATGTTGTTGAACTGCTCACTGTGGATATGGCTGCTGTGGGTGAAGGTCAGAATTCGGATGAATATCACACCAGTATCTGCGTCAAAGATTCGCATGGGCCATACCACCATGGAATGACCACCCGGCTGCGCCGCTTGGCTGAAGCGTATGGAATTGAGTACCGCGCGGACATCTACCCGCATTACGGGTCTGATGGGGAAGCCGCCTGGACGGCCGGTGCGGACTTGGCTGTGGCGTTGATCGGCCCGGGCGTAGACGCATCCCACCATTACGAACGTACACATATAGACGCGTTGACGGCCACCACCCACTGGTTGATGGCGTACCTTCTGGAGGAATAAATGCCCCAATCAGATACCTCTCTGGAATCCCGGTGGCTCAACCGCCTTGAACCGGGATTATTGTGGTTGTTCCGCGCCGGTAAAAAGACCGGTTTGCCGGAATGGGGTTGGATCGCTGGTCTGTGGCTGGCCGGATTGTTCCTATTTGGGCAATTTTTCAATTGGGGAAATATTCCGTTTGACTTTCACGATTGGGCTGAGATTTCCGCTCCGCGAGTCGCGTTTGTGCAGGATGCCGTAAAGACCGGGCAGCTGCCGCTTCACATGCCTGATGGTTCCGCGTTGCGAAATGTGACCGACCGCTATATGGCGCTTCCGGATGTGATCCTGGCACCGCAGATGCTGCTGCTGGCGATCCTTCCGGTGGGTTGGTTTGTGCTGGTCAATGTGTGGCTGATGTATTCCATCGGACTGCTTGGTCTTGTCTCTTTGTGGCGGCGTCTGAGGCTGTCACCGGTGGTGTTTGCCGTTTTGTTTTTCCTGTTCAATTTCAACGGTTCCATTTTGACGCACTTCGGGGTGGGGCACGTTAATTACACGGGATACTTCTTATATCCCATTCTGTTCGTGCTATTGATGGACATGGTTGAATCAGAAGTATCCTTCAACATGAAAAGCCGTGATTTGTGGCGCTGGCTGACTTCGTATGCTTTTCTGCTGTTCTTCATGCTGCTCAACGGATCCTTCCACCAGTTTATCTGGGCGTTAATGCTTACCGGCCTGGCAGGCCTTTTCCGCTGGCGCAATTTCTGGCAAGCTATGGCGGGGATTGTCGCCGCCGGTTTACTTTCGGCTTTCCGCCTGCTGCCGCCAGCTTTGCATCTCGGCCAGTTTGACAGTGAATTCCTCTCCGGATATCCCTCGGTAATGGACGTGTGGACTGCCCTTGTTGGTATGGTCAGCCCGGATAAAGCCTTCGCCCATACCGGTCAGCTTACCAATCTGGGCTGGTGGGAGTTTGACCTGTTCGTAGGGTTGACGGGTGCTGTTTTCCTGCTCATCTTTGGCATCGGATGGTGGCTTTCAAGACACGACGCGCCTGTCTGGTTAAAAACCCTGGCGGGACCGAGCCTGGTTTTGTTTGTGCTGGCTATGGGCAGTGTGTATAAAGTGGTGATGTATCTGCCCATCCCGTTGATCAACGGGGAACGGGTAAGCGCGCGGTTGGTTACACTGCCTTTTGTTCTGTTGATGCTGGCCGCTGCGTATGCCTTCCAGCGGTTCCTCGATGAAAAGGTCGCGTCCGTTCTCTGGCGGTGGGTTGGACTGGCCGGTCTTTTCCTGCTGGCGCATGACCTCTGGCAGAACCTTAAACTATGGCGGGTGAACGTGGCTGCAGGGTATTTCCCGGAGACGCCCGTCAACCTGGCGATCAAGGTCGTCAGTAACCATCCGGATGCCGCGTACACCAACATTTTATTAGCCGGCGCGGCAATAACCGTTATTACAGCCGTCATTTTGTTGATCGGAGTTTTCCGTAAATCCGTTTAGGTTGGGTCATGACCCAACCTACAAAATATCGAAAACCAAACCAATCGAAGTACACTAAACTTTAACTATGCCAAAACCAACAACCCAGTATGTTTGTCAACAATGCGGACGCACCTCTCCGGTCTCATTCGGGCGCTGCCCTTCATGCAACGCATGGGGCAGCATGGTGGAAGAGATCCTCGAAGCAGCTTCTGCGTCAACAACCGGGAAGTCTCACTCTTTTGCGTCCCGCTCCAAACCGGTGCGCCTGGATGAGATCAGCGGTGACGTTGAAGACCGTCTGAATACCCCCATCTCCGAGTTCTCACGGGTGTTGGGCGGCGGTATCGTTCCCGGTTCGATCGTGCTGGTGGGCGGCGACCCCGGCATTGGAAAGTCAACACTGTTGCTTCAACTGGTGATGGAAATATCATCCGCGGCATACGGCAACCATCATGTGTTGTATGTCTCCGGCGAGGAATCTGAACGGCAGATCAAGATGCGCGCGGTGCGCTTGCTGCGGATGGAAAACGGAGAAGCCATTACCGACCTGCCAAAGAACCTTCTTCTGGTTACTGAAACAAACCTGGAGATCATCCTTGAACATATTCAACGGGCAAAGCCCGATGTGGTGGTGATCGATTCGATCCAAACCGTCACCCTGCCTGATTTCAGTTCATCTGCCGGTTCGGTTTCGCAGGTGCGTGAATCGGCCGCCCGGCTGCGTGAGCTGGCCAAATCCAGCGGGATCGCTATTTTCATTATCGGGCATGTGACCAAGGAAGGCGTGATCGCAGGCCCCCGTGTTTTGGAGCATATAGTGGATACTGTGCTCTATCTTGAGGGTGACCGCTACCAATCGTACCGGCTGCTGCGTTCGGTAAAGAACCGCTTTGGCGCCACATCTGAGGTTGGTGTGTTTGAAATGCGCGACCGAGGCATGGTGGAAGTGACCAATCCATCCGAGGCATTCCTCGCGGAGCGGCTGGTCAACACACCCGGATCAGCCATCGCGGTGACGATGGAAGGCACGCGTCCGCTTCTGGTTGAAATACAGGGCTTGACTACGCGTACCAACTTCGGAAATCCACGCCGTACCGCCAATGGATTGGATATTAACCGAGTCATGTTGAATGCCGCTGTTTTAACCCGGCGGGCTGGTATCAATTTGACCGATCAGGATGTGTTTGTTAATGTGGTGGGCGGTTTGACAGTGGAAGAACCGGCGGCGGATCTGGCTATGGCCGTTGCTGTTGCGTCATCGATGAGGGATATTCCCGTCAAAGCGGATCTGGTTTTGATCGGCGAGATCGGCCTTTCCGGTGAGCTTCGCTGGGTCAGCCAGATGATCCCCCGGCTGCGAGAAGCGGGGAAACTGGGTTTCAAGACTGCGGTTATACCGCGCCGGACGTCACACGCCGAAAGTTTGCCGGATGGGATTAAAGTCCTGGAAGCCCGTTCCCTTCAGGAAGCTCTACGGTTATCATTAATGGACACCGATCAGGTAAATCTGAAAGGAAAATGATCATGAATCCTTTGCTTATGGTTCGAAAACACCATGCCATTGAACATGCCAGTTTGAATATCCTGCAATCCAAATTTCCGGGGCTACGCCTGGCCGGATATTCGGATCTGACCGGATTCCTTGTTGTGGGGGATGTTGAAACAGATAAGCTGCTGGCTGCCGTCAACGAAGCCATTGCCCGGCTGAAGGCCGGGGAAACCGGATTGGCGATCCACCCGAATTGCGGAACAAATTTTGCCGCGGCGGGACTGGTGGCGGGCAGCCTGGCATGGTTGAGTATGTTGGGCCGCAACCGGTCCTTTAAGAAGCAGCTTGACCGCTGGCCGATGGTCGTATCCCTTGTCACCCTGGGGATGATCGGGGCCCAACCGTTGGGACCCTACCTTCAGGCCAATGTGACCACCGATCCAAATATTGGCGATATCCGGGTCAAAGAGATCGTTATATCCAAACATGGAACGGTTAAATCCCACCGCTTCAAACTGGGTTATTGATCAAACTATGTCATCCGCTCATATCTTCTTCCTGCACGGTGACGATCCGGCCGGATTAACAGAACGTGTTCACAAACTGTCCGCTTCTCTTGGTGATCCTTCAATGGCAGACCTTAATCTGACCACTCTGGATGGGCGGGTGTGTGATGAGAACGATATTCGCAACGCGGCGCTGGCCATCCCGTTTCTGGCTGACCACCGGTTGGTGATCGTGCAAAACGCGTTAAACCGCGTCAACCAGGATAGCCAGAAGAAACGCTTCACCTCACTGTTGGAAGAGATACCGCCTTCTACTCAACTGGTTCTTATCATCCCCGATGAAACAGCCTGGTTGAAAGATAAAGACACCGGACGGTGGGAAAAGAGCTGGAAGGTTTTAAGCGCATCCCATTTTCTGGTGAAATGGGCAAAAGAATATCCTTCGAAGGTATCCGATGAAGGCTTTCGGCTTCCGGAACAAAAAGAAATGCCCGGCTGGATCATCGCGGAAGCAAAGAAGCAGGGCGGGCAATTGACCCCCGGCGCGGCTTCGGAACTGGCTGAGTTTACAGGCAGCGAGACTCAGATCGCCCGGCTGGAGATCACCAAACTACTGAATTACGTCAACTTCGAACGCGCGGTGGTGGAAGATGATGTGGACGCGGTTTCCATCCACCAGAATCAGGCGACGGTTTTCCAGTTGAATGACGCCATTGCAAACGGGGAAAAAGGCGCGGCATTGCATTTGCTTCAGCAAGTATTGGAAACCGATGACCCCATCCGTATCTTTGCCAGCATTGTCGGTCATTTCCGCCGGCTGTTGTTGATCAAAGATGCTCTCCAGCGCGGTGAAGCATCAAACACCATATCCGCCAGCTTCAAGGTGTATGGAAAAAACCTGGATGGCCTTCTGGCTCAATGCAGGCGTTTTACCATGGATGAATTAAAAAAGGCCTACCGACGGCTTTCGGACCTTGACTTTGAGATCAAGAACGGAATCACACCGGCAGACCTTGCGATCGAGTTATTTCTAATGGATCTGAAACCCGCTAGAACTTAAGGATCGTCTCACGGATCTCGCCCCATTTCAGGGCGTCTTCGATGCCTTTTTCGATGGGCAATTCGGTTTTCCACTTGAGCAGTTTCAGGGCTTTATCGGCATTTGTGAAAGAACCGGCCACATCACCCGGGCGGGATTCCGTTTCGCGTTTATTGATAGTCTTTCCGTAGACCTTTTCAAAGGCGGAAACCAGTTCCTTGACGGTTACACCGTTGCCTGTGCCCAGGTTGATCACCAGGTAATTATCATCCGGGTTTCCGGCGCGCTCAAACACACCATCAAAATCAGTGATCGCGTTGACATGCGCCCGCGCAAGATCCCATACATGGATAAAGTCACGGATACCGGATCCGTCGCGCGTGGGCCAGTCAACACCGGTGATGTCGAACGTAGACTGTTTGCCGAGGGCGGTATCCACCAGTTTGCCGAGTACATGGGTAGGGTTCTTGACGTGGATGCCGGATCGCATCTTCGGGTCCGCGCCGATCGGGTTGAAGTAACGCAGCGCGATGCCTTTCATACCGTATGCCGCGCAAAAATCTTTGAGGACCATTTCCATCATTAATTTTGTCCGCGCGTACGGACTGCTGGCTTTAAGGGGCGCTTCTTCCGTCACCTTGAAACCGGGAACGACATCGTAGATCGACGCGGATGAGCTGAACACCAGCCGCGGGTAACCGAGATCGCTCAAACTCTTGAACAGTTCCAGTGATTTCGCCACATTGTCAACATAATAGTCATACGGATTGGTGACGGATTCAGGTACCACGATCAGGGCAGCGCAATGGACCGTCGCCTTGATATCCGGATGTTCGCGCAAGACTGTCTCAACGGCTGCCCGATCCGCAATATCGGCTTTATAGAAAAGCCGGTTGCGGGTAAATTCTTCACGACCGGTGATCAATGAATCCAGGATAACCGGTGTATGCCCTGAATCTTCCAATGCGGAACAGATTGTGCTGCCAATGTATCCGGCTCCGCCGGTAATGAGAAATTTCATTTTTGTCCTCTTCTTAGCTTGATACGGGTATTATAACCTCAGCATGATAGGTTCTTTTCTTGCGCATAAAAAAGAAATATCCACAGGTTTTAATATTAAAATGGATTTTTACATTGTTCTCTGAAGAGGAAAAAGTAATGTACATTGCCATTGAAGGTGTCATTGGTGTCGGAAAAACTACGCTGGCCCGGCTGCTACAGCCTTCTTTCCAATCCGGCTTGCTTTTGGAAGTATTTGAAGAAAACCCTTTTTTGAGTGATTTCTACAGCGACCGCGCCCGGTACGCGTTTCAAACCCAGATTTTCTTTTTGCTCAGCCGCTACCGCCAACAGCATAATAATGTTCCCCGAATGCTGTCGGAAAACGAAAACCTGATCAGTGACTATACCTTTGAAAAAGATTCCATCTTCGCACGCATAAACCTTCAGGGTGATGAATTGACGATGTACGAACGCGTGCATGAAGCCCTCGCCGAAAAGGTGACCACCCCTGATCTTCTCGTCTATCTTCGCGCCAGCATCGATACCATCCTACAGCGTATCGCCCTGCGCGACCGGTCATATGAACGGCAGATCGAACGCAGCTACCTTCAACAACTCTCAGACGCGTACGAAGAATTCCTGTCTCATCCTTCCAAATTACCATTCCCTGTTTTGATCATTGATACCGAAAATACTGATTACATCCGTTCACAGGATGAATTGAAGACCATCGAAAACCGCATCCGGCAGACTCTGCAACTCAGCCCGTTCCAACCAACCCTTCCCATCTCCTGATCCTTCTACGGGTATAATTTTCTGCAGGAAGGAATAAACGATGCGGATAACGAAAGACGCCTTGCTACGTCTGGCACGGGATATGACTGCCATACGGATTAACGAAGACCATAGTATTGTCTGCATCTACCTGACCGGCTCCATGGTGACGGATGATCCGTTCATCGGGGGTTCCACTGATATAGACCTGTTCTTTGTGCACGCCGGGCAACCGGTAGTTTCCCGTGAGGTGAGATATCTGAATGACGATGTCACCCTCGACATCGCCCATATCGATCAGATGAGATTCCAGCAGCCCCGCCGCCTGCGCGCCGATCCCTGGCTGGGACCCTTTCTTTGCGCCAAACCGAAAGTCCTTTTCGATACCCAACATTGGTTTGAATTCACCGAAGCAAGCGTAGCCGCGCAATTTTACCGTCCGGAATACGCTTTGGAACGCGCCCGTCCCCTGGCCGCGGCGGCCCGGCAAACCTGGATGAATTTCCATCTTAGCGAAAAAGAAGTCACACCCGCGAATGTTTTTCTATTACTAGACGCGGTGGAAAAGGCGGGCAATTCCCTTTCTTTGTTGAGCGGTCCGCCGCTTGTCACCCGGCGTTTTTTTTCCGGGCTTTCATCACGCCTTGATAAAGTGGACCGCTCTGAATTATTGAAGGATTTTCAGAATTTTATTCTTCCACAATCATTGACGGATATTGAATGGACACAATGGATATCCGCCTGGGAACCGGTTTTTAAAGAAACATCTGAAAGGGTTGAAACCCCGGCCAGTCTTTCTTACCCCCGCAAGAGTTATTACATTAAAGCCGTAACAGAATTATCTGTGGATGATCCGTCGTCAGCCGCCTGGATACTGATGAATTGCTGGACACGGTCAGCCGCGGTTTTGGATGAAGGATCCGCAGGACTGCAGAACTGGAAAAACGCTTGTGTTGAATTCATGCAGATTGACGGGTCATTTTCTCCGGTCATGGAAAAGCTGGACGGTTTGCTGGATTCAATCGAAGAGACTCTTGACACATTTGCAACGGAAAACGGCCTGTCACAATAACTATATAAACCTGTGGATAAAACCGTTAAAACTGTGGATAACTGGCATTAATTGTGGATAACTATGCGTAATCGATCGGGAAACTCCCGGATAAACCATCTAGAATCCGGATTTTATCCACATCTAAAATAAGAAAAATGCCTGGATTATCCAAATTATCCTTCCATTTTCTTTTGTTCCCAATTTATCCACAAAGATATGGATGAATACTCAATATTGAAAACACTATATAAAGAAGTTATATATGTCTATAATCCTATATATGGGGGAAAAAACTGCGAAATCAAAGGTTATCCACATATCCCCACCCCCTATTAATAATACGGAATCATTTATTTAATTAACTTGAATTGAAAGGAATAAAATCCACCCATGTGGAAACATGTGTAAAGCATTTCTAAGTGAAATGCCGGAAAACCAATTACGACTGGAATTGTTCTTTTTGTGTCTTAACATTGCCTTTATCATGTAAAATATACAGTACCGTTATCGATAACGTAGCCGCAAAATCCGTCCAGGAATCATATTTCTGGCAGCTCAAGGATGATTTCGATGTATTCATCTTCACACCGGCGGTTCAATCCGCTAACCCGCGAATGGGTGCTGGTTTCGCCTCACCGATCCAAGAGACCCTGGCTTGGACAGGTAGAAAAGAAGGTGTCTGAATCGCTGCCCGCGTATGATCCTCAATGTTATTTGTGCCCGGGTAATGAGCGGGCCGGCGGAATAAAAAATGAGAAATACACCGGCACATATGTGTTTGATAATGATTTTGCGTCATTATTGCCAACTGTTCCTGCAGACAATGGAGAACCTCCAACACACCCATTGATGAAAGCTGAACAGGAAACCGGCATCTGCAAAGTGGTTTGTTTTTCACCACGGCACGATCTGACCCTGCCGGAGATGGATAGGGAAGGGATCCAAAATGTGATCGCCACATGGACAAAAGAGTCCTTTGATCTTGCATCCCGGCCGGATATAGCCTATGTGCAGGTATTTGAAAATAAGGGCGCGGTGATGGGCTGCTCGAACCCCCATCCGCACAGTCAGATATGGTCACAATCACGTGTTCCCAACGAACCGGCTAAAGAGCTGGTTGCTCAAACGGAATACTTCAATGAACATCATAAAACCCTGCTGCATGAATACGCGGTGGAGGAACTTCGGCTGAAAGAACGCCTGGTGGCTGTCAACGATCATTTCACAGCGATGGTTCCTTTCTGGGCAATATGGCCGTTTGAAGTGCTGGTAATAGCCAACGGTCCGGCGGCACGGTTGAGTGACCTGACCGCGGTGGAAGTGGAAGCCCTGGCGGATGTGATGAAACGTGTCACCACACGGTATGACAACCTGTTTGAAACGTCTTTCCCCTATTCCATGGGTTTCCATCAGGCGCCGGCGGATGGTGAGAAACATCCTGAATGGACCCTGCACGCGCATTTCTACCCGCCGTTGCTGCGTTCAGCTACCGTAAAGAAGTTTATGGTGGGGTATGAATTGCTGTCCATGCCGCAGCGGGATATCACCCCCGAGGTTGCCGCGGCCCGATTATGCGAACTTTCGGATACGGTTCATTACCGGTCCCTTTTATAAAATCCAAAAATAACCTTTCAGGATCAGACATGGATATCTCAGAAACCGTTACCCGGGCGTTTGAAGAAAAATTCGGCACCAAACCCGATCATCTGGCCAGCGCGCCGGGGCGGGTAAACCTTCTGGGTGAACATGTTGATTACAACGATGGTTTTGTGCTTCCGGCGGCCATCAATCTGGCTACACGGGTGGCATTTTCATTCAGTGGTAATGAGGAATCAACTCTAGTCGCGCTGGATATCGATCATGATGTGACCAACTTTAACCTTGAAGGTGTAAAGGATAAAAAAGACAGTACCGGAAAACCCCTTTCAGAATGGGCCCGATATCCGGCAGGTGTGGCCTGGGCATTGATCGAAAAAGAACTTGCTGTCAAAGGGATGAACGCGGTTTTTTCGTCTAATGTTCCCCGGGGAGCCAGCCTGAGCTCATCCGCCTCGGTGGAAATGGCATTTGGAAAAGCCTGGCAAAAACTGGGAGGATGGGATATTCCCCCCATGCAGCTTGCCCTGATCGGTCAACGGGCAGAGAATGCCTATGTGGGTATGAATTGTGGGATCATGGACCAGTTCGCGTCAGCCTGCGGTGAGAAAGACCGTTTACTGCTGCTGGATTGCCGGAGTCTGGAATACCGCACGCTTCCTTTACCGGAAGATGTAGCCATTGTCATCGCGGATACAAGTGTCAGGCGCACATTGGTTTCCAGCGCGTATAACAAGCGGAGGGAATCATGCGAAGAAGCCGTCCGGTTATTAAAAACTAAAATTCCTTCCCTGAAGTCTCTGCGGGATATCTCTGTTGACGACTTCAATAAGTTTTCGGCTATTCTGCCGGTTGAAACCGAAATGCGCGCCCGGCATGTTGTCAACGAAATTGAACGCACATCACGTTCAATTCCATTACTGGAATCAGGTGATGAGGAAGCTTTTGGGCGGCTAATGAATGAATGCCATGCTTCCTTGCGCGATCTGTATGAAGTCTCCGGACCGGAATTGGATCTTATGGCCTGCCTGGCTCAGCCGATACGCGGCTGCCTGGGTGCGCGGCAGACAGGCGGTGGTTTTGCCGGGTGTACGGTCAACCTGGTTCGAAAAGAGTATACGGAAGATTTCTCACGGACGTTATCTGAACAATATGAAACGAAGACCGGGTTGCACCCGGCTGTATATATTTGTGAAGCATCGACAGGTGCTGAGAATCTATATTAAAGATTTGTTTAACGTGAATAAAACGAAAATATTCGAATATTAAAAGGGGAATATATCGAAAATATTCAAATATGCCCTTAAAAAGGGTATATTTGCGCTTGTATAAATTTTAACTTTTCTGTATGATACATTAAGAATATATTAATAAGCCCCCTATCAGTAAATCACTCCAACCAAAAACCATGCTTAACCAATCTCTGAAGGAGGAGTAGTATGGACGTCATCAAAGTGAAAGCTACCTCTCGCACAGCCGCCGTTGCAGGGGCAATTGCCGGGGTAATTCGTGAGAAGAAACATGCCGAAGTTCAGGCAATCGGAGCCGGCGCAGTAAACCAGGCCATCAAGGCTATGGTGCTGGCAAAAGGATATCTCGGGGAAGAGAATGTGGCCATCGTCTGCGTTCCTGAATTTGTGGACGTGGATATTGATGGAAAAGTTCGAACCGCTATCAAACTGGTAGTCGAACCGAGATAGTTTTACAGAGACCGTATCAGGATTCAGCCGGGGTAAAAACGACTTCATCTTTACCCGTTAGTTTTTGTTGAACCCTGTTCAAAATCAGATCAAGATGGTCCGGCCGTACGACATAGTCAAGTTCGTCGGCCGGAACTGTCAAAACGGGGCAAATTGTAAACGTTGAAATCCATTCATTGTAGAGGTCATTCACCCGTGCCAGATAATCCGGGTTGATCGATCTCTCATAGTCACGGTTCCGTAACGCAATACGCCGTGAAAGGGTTTCTACTGAAGCCCGTAAATAGATCACCAGATCCGGTGGGGGAAGGAATTCTGCCAGGGTTTGGTAGAGCGAGCGGTATGTGGCGTAATCACGGTCACTCATATTGCCCTGAAGATACAGGTTACGGGCAAATATCTCGGCATCCTCGTAGATGCTTCGGTCCTGAATGACTGACCCATTGTGGTGCAGAATTTTATGGTGGATTTGCAGACGCCGTGACAGGAAAAATACCTGCGATTGAAAACTCCAGCGGCTCATATCCCCATAGAAATCAGCCAGGTACGGATTTTCTGTTTCAGGTTCGTAATACGGCTGCCAGCCAAGTTTTTCACACAAAAGCCGTACCAGGGTCGATTTTCCCACGCCGATATTTCCGGCCACAATAATGAATTTATCCATCTGCTGGCATCCTTAACTGGTTTATAGGTGGAATTATACCCATGGTATGGAGAGGAAAACAAAAAGACAGCCGGGAGGCTGTCTAATTTGTCTGACACTATGTATTAATTACGCGGGGTGGATTGAATCTGTGGGGCAGACATCAACACAGGCAGCGCAGTCAATGCATTTGTCCGCGTCGATGACCATGTTGCCATCGATTTCGGAGATCGCGCTTTCGGGGCATTCGCTTTCGCAAGCGCCGCAGTTGATGCAGGTATCGATATCAATTTTATGAGCCATGAGTTATCCTTCCTTTGGTATTTCAAATGACGGGAGTTATTTTACTCTCGTAATCACTCTTCGAGAAGAGTATCACAATTGGATAAAGTAAGTCAATAAATTCATGATAAATATCGTCATTGAATCCGGTGGAATAATGTCACGATTATTTGCAGGGAATTTCTATCCCGGGAATCATATATGCTCCATGTCAGCTTGTAGTATGATTCACATATCCCATGAAAACCGTTGACCTGATCATCCCTGTATTTAATGAAGAAGAGGTCATAAACCTCTTTCATGACAAGCTGGCTGCCGCCCTGACTGAATTGCCGTATCTTTTTTCTATCTGGTATATCAATGATGGATCCAAAGACGGTACAGGCAGCAAACTGGCAGAAATAGCACGGGTTGACCCGCGCGTTCAGGTAGTGGAACTAAGCCGCAATTTTGGGCACCAGGCAGCCCTCACAGCCGGTCTTGACCGGGCCCAGGCGGATTATGTCATCTCGCTGGATGGAGACGGGCAGCACCCGCCTGAAATGATCGCAGAGCTGTTAAAACTGGCGGAAACCGGTTATGACATCGTGCAAACCGAGCGGTTGGACGCGGAGGATATCTCCGCTTTCAAACGCTGGACGTCCGCGGCATTTTACCGGCTGATCAACCGAATTGGCAGCACACAGGTCACACCGGGCGCGGCCGACTTCCGCCTGCTGTCACGCCAGGTGGTGGAAGCGCTGCGTAATATGCCGGAATACCACCGCTTCCTGCGCGGTATGGTTGCCTGGGTGGGATATAAAAGTATCATCCTTCCATATACACCGCCGCCGCGCATGGCGGGAAAATCGAAGTATTCGCTTCAAAAGATGGTGCGCCTCAGTATGGACGCGGTGTTTTCGTTCTCGCTGGTGCCGCTCTATATTGGCATTTCACTGGGAATCCTGATGCTTCTGCTGGCATTGATCGAGATGGTCTATGTGCTCAGCTTCTGGGTGACCGGCAACATCAGTCACCTGGCACCCGGGTGGAGCTCGTTAATGTTTATCATCCTGATCGTGGGGGGATTTTTAATGATCTCCATTGGGGTGATCGGCGTTTATATTGGCTATATCTTCCAGGAAGTAAAAGGCCGGCCGGTTTATCTGGTCCGTGAACCCGAATCCGTGATGGAAAATGGAAAGGCCTCTGACCGGTAATCCCGTGGAGAGGCTGAAATATCGCGCGTGGATGGCGCCGGCCGGGCTGCTGGCCGTTTGTTTTACCGCTTATGGGCTGCTATCTCCTTTCCTGGGCTGGTACTGGGACGAGTGGCCGATCACCTGGATCGCCCATAAACTGGGTGACCCCGGGCTGGCACGGTATTTTGAGACCAACCGCCCGTACTGGGGCATGATCTACAGCGTCACCACCGGCCTGATCGGGTCTGTCCCCTGGCACTGGCAGCTGTTTGGACTATTCTGGCGTTGGCTGGGCGCCGTGCTGGTGTGGGCAATTGTACGAACAACGTGGCGCGGGCGTGAATTCAGGGCTCTCTCAGCGGGGATGTTCTTCGCTGTCTGGCCGTCATTCACCCAGCAATCCATCGCCATGATGTACGGTCATTTCTTCATAGTGCTGGATTGTTTTCTGGCATCCCTGTGGTTGAATATCTTGGCGCTAAATGATCCGCGTAGAAAGATCGGGTATATTCTGGCCGGTTTGCCGCTGGCGGCGGTCAACCTGCTGGCGATGGAATACTTCTTTCTTCTGGAAGTTGCCCGTCCGGTATTCCTGTGGGCGGCCGCGTATGAACGTCACCCGCAGAAGAAAGACCGGAATATCCGCCTGCGTCTGACATCTCTTTACTGGCTGCCCTTCCTGCTGGTATTCGGGGCCGCCGGTTACTGGAGGGCATTCCTCTTTCCGCATCAAACGCATAATTACCAGCCGGTATTGATGACCGGTTTAAAAACAGATCCTATTCATACCCTGTTGACACTGGCCGGAACCGTCGTGAAAGATATATGTACGGTTCTGGTGACGGCCTGGGGTCAGGTTCTGCGCCTTCCGGACGCGGCGCTGTTCAGTGCAAAAACCGCCTCGGTGTATTTTGCCGGGTTGGCCATTCTGGCTGTGCTCGTTGCTGTGCTGCTGCAAAAAAACGGCGAAAATGAAAACCGGAAAAATAGTTGGACCGTTCTTATTCCAACACTGATTGCTCTGCTGGCGGCAGGCATCCCCTTCTGGGTGACTGGCTTGCCGGTCGGACTGGGATTCCCAAATGACCGGTTCACCCTGCCGTTTTTGTTGGGGGCGGCATTATTGCTGGGTTTCCTGGTGGACCTTTTGCCGGTCAAGTTCGGACTGCGCGCCGGTTTGACGGCCCTTTTGGTGACGGCGGCTATTGGATTGCAGGTGCAGACCGGTTTTGCCTACCGCAAGGATTGGAATACCCAGCGCAACCTTTTCTGGCAGTTGAGCTGGCGCGCGCCGGCTTTGAATCCCGGAACGGCGGTGGTGAGCACCAACCTGCCGCTGCGTTACTTCAGTGACAATTCCCTGGTCGCCCCGTTGAACTGGGTCTACGCGCCGGATAACCACACACCGGCCATGGGTTACATGTTTTACTACGCTTCCGTGCGCGCCGACAGGTCCCTGAAGCTGGAACCGGGTCAACCGATATACCAGGGGTACCTGGCATCAGATTTCACCGGTAGCAGCGACCAATTGCTGATGATTGACTTCCAGCCGCCGGCCTGCCTGCGCGTGCTGGATAGGGACTATGATGCGGTCAACCCGTTATTGCCGCCCCTCATGCGTGAGGCAGCTAAGAGAAGCAACCCTTCAGTGATTGTCCCCGAAACCAGCAGTGTTACTCCGGCGCGTTCACCGGATACGGATGTGTTTGGACCGGAACCCGCGCATGGATGGTGTTACTACTTTGAGAAAGCCAGTCTGCTGGCGGATCAGGGGAACTGGCAGTCGGCTGCCGACCTGGGTGACCAGGCTTTCGCGCTGGGCGATTATCCCAACGACCCGATGGAACGTTTTGTGTTCATCGAAGCCTACGCGCGGACGGGGAATATGGAACGCGCGCGTGAGCTGAGTGACGAAGTGTTAAAGATCACCCCTCTGACACAGACTCCGCTGGATACGCTGTGGGAGAGAATAGAGTCACAGAAATAACGGTCTACATGGAGGAAACCAATGCCGGCAACCAAGTATGTTTCATTTGACCTCGAAATAGCCAAAATCCTACCCGGAGACTTTTCGGATTGGAAACGTCACCGTCCGCTGGGGATCACCTGCGCCGCCACAAAATTGGAAGGTGAAGAGCCACTGGTGTGGTACAGCAAAGAGGCTAATGGACAGGCTTCCAGCCGGATGAATGAGACCGACCTGTGCACGCTGGTGGACTACCTGGAACAGGCGGTTGCCGGCGGATATCAGATCGTCACCTGGAACGGGCTGGGGTTTGACTTCAATATCCTGGCGGAAGAGAGTGGGGAATGGGAACGCTGCAAAACGCTGGCCGCCAACCATACCGATATGATGTTCGATTTCTTCTGCCGCACGGGGTATCCCATCGCGCTGGATAAAGCCGCGAAGGCTATGGGGCTGAAAGGTAAGCTGGAGGGTGTCACCGGGGACCAGGCGCCCATCCTGTGGCAGCAGGGAAAACATGATACTGTGCTGGCCTATGTGGCACAGGACGCAGTAACCACCCTAGAGGTGGCGAAAACCGCGGAAGCGCGCGGACGAATAAGCTGGATCACCCAGCGAGGGATGTTGAAAGATATTCCACTCCGGGGCGCCTGGCTGCCCTGTAACAAAGCCGTGTCACTGCCCCAACCGGATGTCTCATGGATGAGCAATCCGGTATCCCGTCAGGATTATTACGGGTGGGTCTTGGGAAAATGGTGTTGATTGGAATTACCAATTATTACGATCGTTAAGTCTTTAGACGAGGGGATATGAAATCGAAATATACGACGTCTGATATTTATAAATTTGTGGATTTTTGCCGGAAAAAATTACCTCTATCTACTGCAGAGATACGGGATGAGTATTTTTATGCTTGTATCCCCCTGTGTGTAATTGATGCTGTCTATTCGATTAGTGTGAAATATACATCTACTATGCGTGTTGTGGAAAGAACATGCCAGTATTTTTTAATACCGCAAATTGATAGAGATAGAAACCTCAATATCCAAAATCAATTTTCAGTTTCAAAATTCTTAAGCACATACAGTGAATTAGGTATTGAGCGAATGACTTCAGAGGTTTTTCAGAACCGTCAGCGAACATCATCTACCAACGGTATTTTAAAGTCGGAGGCTGTATTCCGATTTTGTAAGGTACTGAGTGATTTTGGTGTGAATAATTTCGGAGATATTTCAAATATATTGGGTAATGAAGACTTTGCTCAATCTATTAAGTTAATTCCCGGGCAGGCAAGTGGAATATCTCTTCGATATTTTTTTATGTTGATTGGTGACGATTCCTATATTAAGCCTGATCGAATGATCAACCGCTTCATTGAAGCAGCGATAGGTAAGAAACTTGATTTAGATGACAGTCAAAATCTGATCAAAGAATCAATGGGATCAATCCAAAAAGATTATCCTCAAATCACACCTCGTTTACTGGATAATTTGATTTGGTCATTTCAACGTGAAGAATCATATGATTTTTCAAAAGGAAAAAGAGGGGCAATCACCTCATTAAAATCCCGGCAGGAAAAAATAAGTATAAGATTGGATACCGATATACTAGATTGGTTTAGACAAGAAATGGAAAAAAAAGGTGAAGGGAATTATTCTGAAAGTATCAATACGGTTCTTCATGAATATGTGGCCTATATGCGATCAAAAAAAGAATAATCTCTTGTTCCACAAGTAGTACACTGTAAATTACGTGGAAAAATTCTGTAATTATTGTTTGTTTAAATCCAAATTTCAATCGAGTCACTAATATTCGAGGGAATTAGTCTCATGCAAGCATTTATTGACCCACCACGAAAGATCCCATTTTTCCTAAGGTTCGGAATCTGGATTTCAAAGAAGGTGACCGGTAAAGATTTGCTTCCAGCCAGGATTCTGGCATGGTATCCAAAAGCAGCGGTCGGGTCTGGCGTGCTGGAAGCGCTGGTTGCTCACCGGGATGGAAAACTGGATGAACGCATTCTCAAGATCGTGCGCATTCAGGCTTCGTATGCGGCTTCTTGTAGTTTTTGTATTGATATGAATACCTATCAATATGATTCAAATGGTATCACGGAAGAGGAATTGCTCGTCCTGCAGGGACATAAGCCCTTGATTGAGGTCACAACTTTTTCAAAACGGGAATCATTGGCCATTCAGTATGCCGTCTTAATCTCTCAAACCCCACTAAAGTTTTCAACCGATTTAGTTGAAGAATTGAAAAAGCATTTTAATGAACGCGAAATGGTCATACTGGCTTCCACGGCCGCTCAAGTCAACTATTGGGCCAGATTGATCCAGGCATTGGGCATACCCCCGGCGGGATTTAATGAGAATCACAAAAAAAACCTCTTTCCCAATAAAATTTAAGGGAAGGTATCAGGGGAAAAATGACTGAGTTAACTTTCCTTCGACATGGTGAATCAAAAGGATTACAGGACAATTTCCTTCAGGGAAGTATTGACACTCCACTTACCGATAATGGAAGAGAACAAATTCAAACTCTTGGAAAATATTGGATGGAAAAAAGGCAGACATTTGACTCCATTATTACCAGTCCATTACAGAGAGCGAAAGAAACTAGTGAAATTATTGCTTCTTGTTTGAATATTTCGAATGTAAGTGAAGATTCACTGTGGATGGAACGAGATTTTGGGATGGGAGAAGGTGTTGATTTACAAGAGATAACAGATTGGTATGCGCAAAGATCAACACCAACAGTTTTTGAGCCGATATATGAAACTGGCGAGTCGGAGTGGCAAGTCCATTTACGAGCGGGGAAGGCTATTGACCGACTGATGATGAGCCAAAACGGGAATATTCTGATAGTCTCGCATGGTAATGTTATTAATGCCGCCCTTCACATGATTTTCGGAGTATTACCCTCCGGGCGTTCCTTGCCCATTGAATTGTCTCTTCAACCTGGCTGTTTTTCACAAGTTACATTTAACTCAGAAACCAGAAGGTGGAGACTTAAGAACTTTAATAACCTTTAATTTTAAAGTTTTTCTAACGTAGGGTGCGTTGACCGCCCATACCCGGAAAAATTCTATTGGGATTTAATTATTAAAAAAAGTATAGTGCGGTCAACGCACCACACGTGTGCCATACGCAATCTACTTCCATTTTCCTATAGCGGTGGATAAAAAAATTGCTTGAAGCCATTCTCACCAATCATGGTGAATTTACCTGGAGAAACCTGAAATCCAAGGGTATTAATGGTTGTAATTTTCCGGCACCCCGCCTATAGTGAATTTGTATCCAATTGACCCGTCTCCCAAATCGGAGGGTGACATGAGACGACTCCCAATACTACTTACCACTGCTTTCATCGGATTGATCTTCATCCTCACGGCTTGTAACATGCCGCTGGCCAGGCCGACGGCGTCACACACCCCGACTGTATCGCCATCACAGACAATCGCCCCAACCGAGCCAATCCCGACGCAACCGGTGCCGACGGAGCTTCCGCCCCAACCAACGGAAACGGAGACTGAAACGCCTCCTCCTGCCCATATTGATATCCCGGGTTCGCCGGTCGGAAAGATATTCCAGACAGTTTGGGACCAGGTGGATGAAAAGACCGCGCCCCAGAAGCAGGCTTTCGGCGGTGACGATTACCGCAACGGCAAGTACGAACGCCCGTTCGACCAGTCAATGAACTATCTGCCGCTGGCAGACCTGGTTTCTGTGCAGCTCAACCGTGAAGATCCGCTCTGGGTGTATGTGCTCTTCCAGGTTGACAAGCCGTTCTCAGACGATCCAGACGCCGAAGTCAATTTTGCCATTGAACTGGATACCGACCTGAATAACCGCGGAGATTACATGATCATCACCGGCAGACCGGTGAGCGCGGAATGGTCAACTGATTCTGTGATGGTACTAAATAACCCGGATATGAATATCGGCGGTGAATTACCGGTAGTGCCCGATATTTCATTGTCTGAAGGACGCGGGTATTACAACGTGCTATTTGACAGGGGTGAAGGGGCTGATCCTGACCTGGCCTGGTCACGTATGTCCAAATCTGAACCATCGGTAGTTGAGATCGCGTTTAAAAACACCCTGACCGGCGGAGAAAAGGGAAAATTCATCTGGCTGCCCTGGGCGGATGCCGGTATGAAAGACCCATCATTGTTCGAATACAACGACCATATCTACTTTACTGAAGCCGGGTATCCGTTGAAAGAAGACGCGCAGAATTATCCGCTGAAAGCCCTGTGGGGTGTGGATAATACCTGCCGGGTTCCCTCCGGTTTCACCCCTATGGGAACCATGCCGGGATTGTGTCCGGATATAGTCGTTCCGGAAGAATCCGCGGCGCCACACACCCCGAATTTCTGCCGCCGGCCCTGTATTTCTCATCCCGGCTGCTGTGATTGATCTGATTGCCTGTTGAAATAAAACACCGAATAATCAATAATGTAATCAGACCTGAATCGTCAGAAATTGAAAGCCCGGTGTGCCATGAAAAAATTCATTTGGTTTAATGCCTTTCTGATAACTATTGTTTCCTTCGTGTTAACTGGCTGTAATATGCCGTCGGAAAAACCTGCGCCTCAACCAACACAGGAGGTGGTACTCCCCAGTCCTACGGCTTTTCCTGAACCCACACTGACGTCAACTCCCCCGAAACCCACTATCACCCCTGAACCGGAGATCGTGCATGTCATGTGGCCGGGTTCACCCCTGGGCAATGTCAATCAGACCGTACACGATCAGGTGGACCACAACTCCGCGGCTCAACGGCAGGCATTCGGCGGTGATGATTTTAGGAACGGAAAATATGAACGCCCCTTTGACCCGGATATGAATTATTTGCCCCATGCCGATCTGGTATCCGTTCAACTTAACCGGGCTGATCCGCTCTGGGTGTATGTCAGCCTTAAAGTGAATAACCCGTTGATGCAAGAAGAAGCCAAAGATATCCATTTCCTGGTTGAAATTGATACCGATCTGGACAGCCGCGGGGATATCTTAATTGTGAGCGGGCTACCGAAAAGCAGTGAGTGGTCAACCGATACCGTTATGGTCTTATCTAATCCGGATATCAATGTGGGGGGCACCGTGGTGGTAAGGCCTGATCCCGACCTATCGGAAGGGCGCGGGTATTACGAAGTCTTGTTTGATAATGGCAAAGGTGACGATCCCGACCTGGCCATGTCAAAACTTTCAAAAGCCGACCCGGCCACAATACTGATCGCTTTCAAAAATACGTTGACCGGCGGCGAAAAAGGGAAATTCATCTGGCTTCCGTGGACCGATACGGGTATGCTGGATTGGTCATTATTTGATTTCAATGACCATTTCACATTTGAGCAAGCCGGATACCCGATGAAGGAAGACGCGCAAAATTATCCATTAAAAGCCCTGTGGGGTGTGGATAATACCTGCCGGGTTCCTTCCGGTTTTACACCAAAAGGTACCATGCCCGGCCTTTGCCCGAATTACGATCCGCCGCCTTCCCAGGGACCACCCAAAGACCCCGGATGTGTTTGGACTTGCTGGGGGGGTATTACCATGGTCTGTGGTTGCAGATAATCTGGAGCTTTCTTAAAAAACGTTTACCCTAGTTTTTCTTGAGGTGAATGTTTTACGTTGCCAGAAAATCACCCGATAATTCACCCATCTGATCCAACTCCACCCTGTAGAATAATTGAGTAAACGGGAGAATAGATGGAAATAAATATTGACGACCTCACTGGCCCGGAGATCCAATCTCTGCTGGCGGACCATTTACGATTTATGTATGAAATTTCTCCACCCGAGAGCGTCCACGCGTTGGATCTGGATGAACTCAGGCAACCGGAGATCACTTTCTGGTCGGCATGGGATGATGATGGCGACCTGATGGGCTGCGGCGCGTTGAAGGCACTGGGTGCGGCGGAAGGTGAGATCAAGTCGATGAACACAGCATCACGGCACCGGCGCAAGGGTGTTGCCCGGCAATTGTTGGAACACATTATTACTGTGGCGCGTATTCGCGGCTATAAACGGTTATATCTTGAGACAGGTTCCGAACCTGAATTCGCCCCGGCCCGGCAATTGTACGCATCTCTGGGTTTTTCAGTTTGCCCGCCCTTCGCGGAGTACACAGACGACCCCCTCTGTACCTACATGACCCTGACGTTATAAATCAGTAAACTGCCGGAAGATAGTATATTGCGGCAGGTAAAAAAAGCGGTGTCATTTTAAGTTTGGGATACTGGTACTTCTGTCTATCCTGCCTATAATGAGTAGATATGCAGGAAGGTGCCCTATGATGACTCATTATTCCAGATTACCAGTCCGTATCATTCATCTTTTCGTTGCCAGCCTGTTGGTTTGCGGACTTTTTACACCCGTGGCGGCTATCCCCGTTATGGCAGCCGGCCCGGATGCCACACCAACGCCCACACCGCCTACACCATTGGATCTCCCACCTACTCCGGTTCCAACTCCTTCCGGCGCGCAGGTATCTGTCGCCTTATACACGCCGGGGCAAAGCATCGTGATGGACAGCATCAAAATGATCACCGCGAAGGAAGGCTGGGGGATAAGCCGTTCGTCTGTTCTGATCACCGTGGATGGTGGCAAGACCTGGATCGAGGTCACTCCGCCATCTTCATTACTGACCAGTGGCGACACCACCGCTTATGGCGGCTTTTATGACACAAAGACCGCCTGGGTGATATTCTCGGCAGATGACCAGATCAGCCCAGCCGAAGGTATCTGGTACACCACGGATGGCGGTGTCACCTGGACGCCCGGTCCTTCGTTGGGACATAAAGCCTTCGGTGACAGAAT
>CAYOKC010000034.1:0-30884 GCA_964404415.1 uncultured Leptolinea sp.
TGACTTCCATCAAGGTCAGGCTGGGTCCGCCGGTGATATTGAAGAGGATACCGCGGGCGCCGTCAATGGTGATGTCGAGCAGCTGGCTTGAGATGGCCTGTTCGGCGGCAATGCGGGCGCGGTCTTCGCCGGAGGCGCGGCCGACAGCCATAAGCGCGGCGCCGCCTTCCGACATGATGGTGCGTACGTCAGCAAAATCCAGGTTGATAAGGCCCGGAACAGTGATCAATTCTGAGATACCCTGAATACCCTGGCGCAGCACGTCGTCGGCGGTTTTGAAGGCGTCAGCGATGCTGGCGCGCTTGTCAACGATCTGCAGCAATTTGTCATTGGGGATGACGATCAGTGTATCGGCATGTTCTTTGAGTTTGGCAATGCCTTCTTCGGCGGATTTGGAGCGATGGTTGCCTTCAAAGGTAAAGGGGCGGGTGACCACGCCAATGGTCAACGCGCCGATCTCTTTGGCGATCTGGGCGATGATGGATGCCGCTCCGGTACCGGTTCCTCCGCCAAGGCCGGCTGTCACGAAAACCATATCGCTACCTTTGAGAACTTCGTAAAGTTCCTCGGCGGATTCTTCCGCTGCTTTGCGTCCCATCTCCGGGTTGCCGCCAGCACCCAGTCCACGGGTCACTTTCTCGCCGATGCGCACGCGTGTGGGAGCTTTTGACATCACCAGAGCCTGTGCGTCCGTGTTTACGGTAATGAATTCAATACCGTTCAAACCTTCATCTATCATGCGGTTAACCGCATTACACCCGCCCCCTCCGACCCCTATAACTTTGATACGGGCCAAGGATTCGGGTTGGTTCGTGTTGGTGCGTTCCATGGTATTCTCCTCCACTCAATCCTCGATTCTTAATTTTAACTTAAGAATGGAATTTGCGCCACTCATCCTCATAAGTGGCATAAAAGTTGTACTACGGTAACAGCCTTGTGAAGAATGTTTTGATGGCTTCGACGTCCAGTTTGGGTAAATTGATATTGAAGCCGCGTCCACCGCGGTTCACAACGCTCGCGTCATTCATCAAAATAGCCCAGTTCAATAAGCCGACACTTGTTGAAAAGGCGGGAGAATGAAGCTGATCGGTCAGCCCCAACAGATTTTCCGGGCCGGCAATGCGCACCGGAATACCCAACATCTTGCTGGCTACCGTCCGGATACCCGGCAGGAGGCTGCTTCCGCCAGTCAGCACCATTCCCGCGGGTAATAAACCATCATATCCAGACCGTTTGATATCCAGCAATAACAACTCAAAGATCTCTTCCACGCGGTAGTTGATGATCTCCGCGAGTTCTTTACGGGTGACCGTGGTGGCGCGGTCTTCCCCGAATTTACGCACGGTGAACACGTCGCCTTCGGCAACTTCGTCCACGCTCGCGCAGCCGTACAATTTCTTCACTTCTTCCGCCTGCGAAAGTGACAGGCTCAATCCGTGGGCGATATCCGAGGTGATATGGTTGCCGCCAACGGGCATCACCATGGTATACCACACGTCACCGTTGATGTAGATCGCCATGTCGCTGGTGCCGCCGCCAATATCGCAGACCACCACACCCATCTCACGCTCGGTATCGGTCAACACAATTTCACCGGATGCCAGCGGGTTGAGCACAAGCTGTGAAATGCCCACGCTGGATGCCTGCACGCTCTTGCGCAGATTTTCGATGGTGGCGGAGGCGGCGGTGATGATGTGCGCTTCCACTTCGAGGCGGTAGCCGTGCAGACCGACCGGCAGGCGTATGCCTTCCTGTCCATCAATCGAAAAGCCGCGCTGGATGATGTGGATCACTTCGCGGTTGTGGGGGAGGGAGACTGCCTGCGCCTGTTCCAGCGCGCGGTTGACATCTGCCATTTCGATCACGCGGCCGGAAATGCCCACCACGCCCTTGCTGTTGTAACTCTCAATATTCGAGCCGGCGAGGCTGACCAGCGCCGAGGTGATCTCAAGGCCCGAGGTTCTCTGGGCTTTTTCGATCGACCGGGAGATGGCCTGGGTGGCGCTGGCAAGATCAACGATCGTCCCTTTGCGGATGCCCTGCGAGGGTTCAATACCCACGCCGAGGATACGCAGGCTGCGTTCACCTTCCACGCGCGCTACCAGCGTGCATATCTTCGTTGTACCTATATCAATCCCTACTACAATGGGCTCGTCCATGATTATTGCCTCTCCAATCGATAAAACGGGGCATGCACGTGTTCAAGGCTGATCATTCCCGGTTTTATACCGTCCTTTTGCAGCGCGATCATGATCGCGGAGTATTCATTCATTTTCACATCAAGGTGATCCAGATTCTGCCCGATATAGACGGTCAGGTTCTGGAGCTGGTCGTTCCATCCGAAGCCGTAGTGGCTGTTGTAGATCAACTGCGCGCCGACGGGCATCATAGTGCTCAGTTGGATCGCGGTAGACAGCACGGAAGGTTCCACCTGCTGAAGTCCGTACACCCGGGGTTCTTCCGCTACACCGGTATCTTCTTCATCTTTTTTCGCCTGCGGTTCAAACTGGACACCGGCGGCGGCATGGGCTTTGATGATCTCTTTCTTTTCGGTGAGGTCCCAGACAGGCGGGGCAATGTCCGAGAGGATGGTCAACAATTCACCGCCTTCGCCCTGAACAGGGATTAGCACGCCATCGGTATCGATCCAGCTCTGGTTGCCGTTGTTATCCCAAACCAGGGCGGGTTTGCGTTCGCCCAGGGTGATGGAGATGGTCGCGGGGAAGTCAATGGAAACGCGGATGTCTTTCAATTCCGGCAGCACCTGTGACACACGTTCCTTCACCAGGTCGGCATCCACCAGTACCACGGAGCGGTTGGCCAGGTCAAGGATAGGCTGGATGCGTTCGGGGTCAAGGCGGTTAAGGCCTTTGACTTCCACGCTGGTTACCAGGAACTCAGGGGCGTATAGCATGTAAGCGCCGGCAGCGATACAGGCGGCTGCCAGTAAGCCGGAAATAACCCTCCAGCTCGGGGTCAAGATCGGCAATGCCGGCACGCGGATCTCAGCGCCGCTGGCGCCCAGTGCCAGGTATAACTGCCGGCGGACTTTGTTCTGCGTCTGTTTGCGCAGCGGAACGCCATAGGTGCCGCGCCGGGTGATGACAGGCGTCGAATTGACGGCGGTGGAGGCTTTCCAGAGGGAGGGAATCTTGGCTTCCTGCAAGTTCGCCCGGAATGCCAGTATCCATTCCTTCGCGTTCTTCGGTTTGACGCGTGGTTCGGCTGCGACTTCCGGTTTGGGTTCGGGTCTGGGCTTGACGAATGTTGTCACCAGTGTGGGCGGCGTCTGTTTGTTTTCAATAGTCTGCTTAACCCGGCCGATCAGGGAATTCTTGGAGACCGGCGAATTGATGCTGCGCACCGTGCTCGGGGTGATGCGGGTGGGGATGACCACACCGCGCGCGGAATGCTTTTGATTCAACGCGGCGCGCGAAGGCATCATCGGGTTGGTTTTGGGCGAGATATTCATCTTGCGGCCCACTTTACCGATGATCGTCTCACCGTGGGGTTTTTCCTTGTGCATCTGCTCTTGCAGGTTTTCCAGGGCGCTGCGGTCCGGCTTGATGCCGAACAGGCGGGAGACCTTGTCCAACCGTGAGAGGGGAGAAGGCGCGGGCGGCTGTTCAATGCCGGTCAGCGGTTTGATCACCGGATAGGTGGGAACGTCAGGTTTTTTGACCGTGGGCGAAGGACCAAACAGCATGTCAAGCAGGCTGCGGCGAACCTTTTTCGATTCGCGCGGAACGGCCTGTTGTAATGACGAGCCTTTCGGTCTGGGGTTGAAGATATCGCTGATTCCGGTCATAGGGTCTGCGGTTATCCTTCGTAGGTGCGAACAGTGTGGTCGCGGTCTGCTTTGCGTTCAAATGCCAGGTCTACCAGCCGGTCAATCAGCTGAGGGTACGAAAGACCGGTGGCTTCCCACAATTTGGGGTACATACTGATCTTGGTGAAGCCAGGCAGGGTGTTCATCTCGTTGATGTAATACCTGCCGGTTTCCCGGTCGAGGAGGAAGTCAACGCGGGCCATACCGGCGCAATCAATGGCTTTGTAGGCTTCCACGGCCATGGCGCGCATGGCATCGGAAGTCTCCTTCGGCAGGTCGGCTGGGATGCTCAGGCGGGAGCTGCCGTCAATGTACTTGGCGGAGTAGGAATAAAAATCGGCTTCCGGCATGATCTCCCCCGCTACAGAAGCGCGGGGTTCCTGATTGCCAAGGACGCTGATCTCGATCTCGCGAGGGTTGACCAGTCCGCGTTCAATCAGAATGCGGCGGTCAAAGCGCGCGGCATCCATGATGCCTTCCATCAGGTCAGCGCGGCTGCGGCATTTGGAAATACCCACCGATGAGCCGAGGTTGGCCGGTTTGACAAAGAAGGGATAACCCGAGAAGGCTTCCGCTTTGTTGATCACGGCGTCCAGGTCAGTTTCGATCTCGCGGCGGGAAACGGTGATGGATTCGACAACCGGGATGTTATGCGCGCGCATCACATCTTTGAACAAACCTTTGTCCATGCCGACGGAAGAGCCGAGTACGCCGGCGCCCACATACGCCACGTCAGCCAGTTCCAGCAGGCCCTGAAGGGTACCGTCTTCACCGAAAGTGCCATGCAGCACCGGGAAGATAACGTCCAACTCCGCGGCCAGCTCGAGTTTCTTATCATTGCCAATGCCTGTCACGCGGTAGAGTTTTGCCACACCGGGCACGGGCCGCAGAATGGCTTTCTGCAAGCCTGACATATCGTCATTTTCAAGGGCTTCAAGGACAGAGTCACCGGTGTACCATTCACCCTTTTTCGTGATGCCAATGCAAGTGATGGCGTATTTTTTCGGGTCCATAACGGATAATACCGAACGCGCGGACATCAACGAAACGGCATGTTCGCCGGACCGTCCCCCGAAAATTACACCAATGCGGATCTTCTTTTCCATTAATAATTACTTTCTACTGCCAGAGGATTTTTTCGAACTGCCGGAGAAATCTCCCACCAGTTCGATTTCCAGCTCAAGCGAAACGCCGAAAGCTTCAGATACTCTGCTTTTCGCCAATTGGATGAGCGAATAGTAGTCCGAAGCTGTTGCGTTATCGATATTGATGAAGAAGTTTGCGTGCTTTTCGCTGATCTGCGCGCCTCCCACGCGGGTCCCTTTCAGGCCGGCTGCTTCGATCAACCTCGCGGCATGGTCGCCTTCCGGGTTTTTGAACGTTGAGCCCATACTGGCTCCCTGCGGCTGCGTCTCCCGGCGGCGGGCGGAAAATTCGGACATCTTGGCCTGAATGGCTTCAGGCTGGCCGGGAGAAAGTTCAAACCGGGCGGCCAGAATGACGACCTTGCCCGGATTCCTCTTCAACCAGCTGGTTCGGTATCCGTATTCCAGTTTTTCAACCGGCCATTCCTGTTTTCCTTCGGTTGGGTGCAAGATTTCTGCCACTTTCAGTGAGGCGGCTGTGTTGGAGCCGAATGCTCCGGCGTTGCCGTACACCGCGCCGCCTACCGATCCGGGGACAGTTGTAGCCCATTCCATTCCACTCAGGTTGCGCAGGCCTGCCTGGCGGGCCATGCTTGAGAGGTTGGCGCCGCTTTCCGCCCAGACGGACGGGGTTTCATGATGCAGGTCGATCTTGACGTTACGTGCGTGGTTGACTACCACCACGCCGCGGAAACCTGCGTCGCTGAAGAGCACATTGGCTCCGCTGGCCAGAAGATGGACCGGGCAGTTCAACTTCCACAGGGTGGTGAAGATATCCTCCAGTTCATGGCTGGATGACGCGACGATCAACGCGTCGGCTGGACCGCCCACCTTGGCCGTGGTGTAATTCGAGAGGACGACATTCTCCTGCAGCATTTCACCGTATTTCTCGCGCAGAGAGGGGAGGATGGAGGATGTCAGGTCTGAGGGTTGCGTCATTTTTTCACCCCGGAGGATTTCGTCGGTTTTTTGAATATTGGGGATTTCAAAAGGTTCTTGTTGATCTGAATCGCGTCACCGGCGGAAAGCACCAGTACGACGTCACCGGATCGCAGGTTGGTGGTGAGATATGTCACCGCGTGGTCAAGGGTGGGGGCAAATTCCGTGGGAATGTTCTTGACTGCCTGAACCACTTCAACGGCGGAAAAGCTGTTTGGTTTTTCACGGGCGGCAAATACTTCGGTGACAACCAACCGGTCCGCCATCGCTACTTCACGGGTGTAATCCGCCAGAAGTGTCTGGGTGCGGCTATATGTGTGCGGTTGCCAGACGACCCACAGGCGGCGGCCGGGGTAAGCCATGCGGGCTGCCTGGATGGTGGCGCGTATTTCGGTGGGATGATGCGCGTAGTCATCAACGAGAGTGATACCGTTTCGTTCCCCTACGATCTCAAAGCGGCGACCGGTACCGGAAAAATCACTCAACGCCTGGCTGATCGCTGCAGGGTCAACACCGAGGGTCATACAGGCTATTACCGCGGACATGCCATTCTGCAGAACGTGAATTCCGGGCATCCCGACCGTCATCGGTAATATTTCCTTGCGAACATGCAGAGGTTCCTGGGCGCACAGATGAAAGGTTCCGTCATCCGCGCGGGTTAACACGTAATCCGCGTTCTGTTGATTGCTGTTCGGGTCACTATCCAGCAACAAATACGACGAGTAGGTGAATACCGGCTTGTTGGGCGGCAATTTAAACCGTACGTCCATGGCTCCGGCGTTATCTGCGCATAAAATAACAGCTCCCCGCGGCTCCAGGTTGGCCAGGAAATTGAGGAACGCCTGGGTGTATGATTTCGGAGTGGGGTAGCAATCCGGGTGGTCGTGTTCCACGTTGGTCACCACGGCGATGAATGGCCGCAGCCCCAGGAACATGGAATCATACTCATCCGCTTCAATGACGAAGAATTCACCCTTGCCGGCGTGCGCGTTTGTCCCCAGATTCTTGGACACACTTCCGATGATGAATGACGGGTCCATACCGGCTTTGGTGAGGATCCAGGCGATCATCGCGGTGGTTGTGGTCTTCCCGTGCGTACCGGCAACGGCGATGCAAGCCTGGTCACCAATGACGGTGGGGAGGAAGTCAACACGTTTCTGGACGGGAATTCCTTTTTCCCGGGCGGCAACCACTTCAACATTGTCATCCGGAATGGCGGAAGAGCGGACCACCACATCAACATCCTGGATATTGCCGGCGGAATGACCGATAAACAGTTTCACGCCGAGCTTTTCCAGTTCCTGCAAGTACGGCGATGTGGAACGGTCAGATCCGCTGACCTGCCAGCCTTTTTCCACCAGCACTTTCGCGATGGCGGATAGGCCGGTGCCTCCGATACCGATAAGGTGCGCACGGTTGGTCATAGGAATGCCACCACCACCAGTGCCAGCGCGAGACCTGTCAGGAAATAGATAGCCGGAGAGACCATCCAGTTGGGGGGAAGGTAAGCGAGCAAATTGATGGCCGCGTCACCGATCTCGGTTCCGGCAGCCGGGGCTGAAATAATGGAAAACGGGTAACCGGCCATGTCCATAAAGAACCAGAGGCTGCCAAAGATGAAGAAACCGTTGATGGCTCCCAGAAGCGCGCCGGCTAGATGGTCCAGCGGAGCGCGGTTGGAAAAGCGCATATGACCGGCCAGCGCCGGCAGGTTGGGCGCCTGGTATCCGAAAACCACCAGAGCCAGAAAGATCACCGATTGAAACCAGAAATGCGGGACTTCCTGTGTAAACAGGGCGCTTTCACTGGCGAAACCCGCGTAATTCTCAAGAATAAACAGGATAAATAATGCCAGAACACTGGAAAACGTGACCAGAAGCTCGCTGGCCCAGCAGCGAACCGCGCCAATAATGGCGAAAATGATCACCAGCAGCCAGAAGATCACCTGAAGGCTGATCATGAGTTGGATCCTTTCTTGTTGTTGGCGATGTTGCGAAGGATGGCAGCCAGTTTCGCTGCGGCGTCTGGTGTGGCGAGACGGCGCATGTTGTCGCGCATGGATTGCAATTTCTCCGGCGAGTAGAGCAGACTTTTCACGGCAGGCAGCAGCCCGGCTTTCAGGTCTTCATTTTTGACCATCAACGCGCCGCCTTTATGAACCAGGTAATCCGCGTTGACTTTCTGGTAACGCCAGGCATACGGGTAAGGGACCAGAATGGCAGGTAGACCGAATAGTGGCAATTCACCGAGAGTGGACGCGCCAGCGCGGCAAACAGCGAGATCGGCGGCGGCGAAAGCGGCGCCCATGTCTTCATGCAGGTAGGCGAGAGGATGGTAACCGGCAGGTTGGCCCAGGTTGGCTCTTACAGCTTCAGCCTCTTCAATATGAGCCTGTCCGGTAATATGCAAAACCTGAACCCGGCCTAGAAGATCTGGCAGGGCTTCAAACACAGCTTCATTTATGGAAAGGGCGCCTTTGCTGCCGCCGAAGACGAAAAGCACCGGTTTTTCGTTGTTCAGCCCAAAATGTTTCAACGCGTCTTGCTTTGTCCAGGCGTCAAGGCCGGGGCGGGTGGGGTAACCCGTCAATTCCAGGTGACGATGGAAGCGGAAAAAGGTTTTAGATTCGGGCGCTGTCAACGCGATCACATCCGAGAAGCGGGCAATCGCTTTGATAGCCAGGCCGGGCTCAATATCCGGCGTATAGAGCAGTGACGGAACCTTCCAACCGGCAACCGCCATGGGGACAGCAACATAACCGCCGGTGAACAACAGAGCATCCGGTTTGAAATCTGCCAGAATACGGTGTGACGCGGCTACACCGCGCAACAGGCGCGCGATATTGGATGGCAGGGTTTTGAGACCCACGCCATGTACACCGGCGGCTGGAATCGAAGTAAACGGAATGGACAAACGGGTGATCATTTCAGCTTCCATTCCGCCTTCTCCTCCAACCCATAACACGGAGTTCGCGTCAGTTCCGAGTGTTTGTAAAACGGCCAGAGCGGGGTACACTCCCCCTCCGGTCCCACCCGCGCAAATCAACAACCGCACTGGCAGGTCTCCTTTCCGGGATGACACCTCTCGTGGCTCGCGCCACATTGAGGATCACACCAAAACTCATCATTGTTGTTGTTAGACTGGAACCACCCGCGCTGATCAACGGTAAAGCGTTACCGGCAAACGGGATCAGGTTGACCATAACGCCCATGTTAATGGCTGCTTCCATGAATATCCAAATCGTAAGGCCCGCGGCCAACAATTTTCCGAGGGGATCGGGAGCTTTGTTGGCAATATACAGACCGCGCCAGAGGATCACAATATACAGGCCGATCACAAAAATGGCACCTATCAGACCGGTTTCTTCCATGATCACGGCGAAGATCGAATCCGTAGGGGCAACCGGAAGACCGGTAAATTTTGTTGTCGCGCGCCCGATACCAACACCAAACAGGCCGCCTTTGACAACAGCTTCCAGGGACCGCTGCACGTGATAGGAAGCCTGTACCGGGTTTTGCAAACCGTTTATGTAGTCCAACATACGGATACGGCCGGTGGCGCTAACGCTGACGACGATAGCCCCAAAGAATGCCACGCCGAGAATAACGAAGACAATTTTCTTCATATCGCCGCCGGCCAGGTAGAACAGGATGCCGCCCAGGACGATGATCGTAGCTGCCGCGCTGATGTCCGGCTGAAGCAATACAAGCCCGGCGTTGACACCCAGCAGTAGCAGCATGGGTATGACACCCATGGTGAAATTGTTCAGAACCGGTTTGTGATTGTTCAACCAGAAACTCAGGTAGAGCACGGTGACAACTTTCGCCAGTTCCGAAGGCTGCACGGAACCGAATAGGATGGTGCGGTCAGCGCCGAGACGGGTATCGCGCATCACCAACACTACGATCAACAGCGCGTATGTGCCGATCATGGCCGGAAGCATCAGTTTGTTGTAGCGGTGATAGTCAATACGGCTGAGCAATACCAGCATGAAGGTACCCAGAATTACCCAGACGATCTGCCGGATAAACATATACGCGGCCGGCTGCCCCAGTTGAATGGAGAACTTCCAACTGGAGGAATAGACCATAAGCAACCCGAAGAGGAGCAGGGTGATGATCGCCAGGATCAGGGGGACGTCAATACCCATGCGCAGCCAGCGCTGGGTTTTTGCCGCCAATTCCGCGGTCTGGGAAATTATTGAAGGTTTTTGACCAGTGTCCTGAAGCATTCGCCTCGCTCCTCGAAATCTTCAAATTCGTCATAGCTGGTACCGCCGGGTGACAGTAAAACCACGTCATCTTGTTCTGCCCGGAGTGATGCCAGCCGCACCGCTTCACTCAAACCTGCCGCGCGGTCAACTGTGAAGGCGGGTGGATCGGTCTGCGTTTTTGCCAACGCGTCCAGTATCTTAGGCGCGGCTTCACCAAAAACGACAACATGGTCAACCCGCTGTTTGATCAATTCCGCCAGGTCTTCCCATGGCAGTTTTTTATCACGGCCGCCAATGAGAAGGACCAATGGCTCTGAGAAGGAGCGGATGGCCGCCATCGTGCGTTCCGGTGCGGTGGCAATGGAATCGTTGTACCATGCTGCCCCGTTGACTGTCGCCACGTATTCCAACCGGTGGTCAACACCGGCGAAGTCTTTTATTCCCGCCACCATATCGGCCGGTGTGAATCCGGCCGCGTACGTAATGGCACAGGCCGCGAGCGCGTTGAGTACATTGTGGTCGCCGCGAAGAGCAATGTCATCACGTTGGATCAAGGTGGTTTCTGTTTCGTTTTCTTCAAAAACCAGTTCAGTTTCTTTCAGATACGTTCCCGGGTTGCGGTCAATGGGCATGTTCCAACCAAAGGTGATCAATTTTCCTTTTACGTTGGGAATAAGTGATGATGAACCGGCATCGTCACGGCACAGGATGGCGCAATCTCCCGGTTTCTGAAAATCGAGGATCCTGGCTTTGGCCGCTTTGTACGCGTCCATGTTGCCGTGGCGGTCAAGGTGGTTGGGGGTGATGTTCAAGACCGCGCTGATATTGGGAGATGTGGTCATCAGTTCCAGTTGGAAGCTGGAGAGTTCCAGGATCACAATATCTGACGGTTTCATATCGTCAACATAGGATATCAACGGGGTTCCAATATTGCCGCCAACCCAGACCTTTTGATGCGGCCCGGCTCCGGCCCTGCAAATCCGGCCGACCAGTGTGGTTGTGGTAGTTTTACCGGCTGATCCGGTGATGCCGATGGTTTTGCAGGGTACCATCTCCATAAATATCTGGGCGTCATTGGAAACGGGGATATCCCGGTTACGGGCTTCGGCCACCAACGGCATTTCAGGCGACACGCCGCCCGAGATACACACCAGGGTGATGCCATCAAGGGCTTCCACCGGGTGACTGCCAAGCACGAAATTGACCGGCATGCCTGAAAGGGATTCCACTGCCTTTTGAAGCTGGTCCCGCGTACGGCTGTCATTCAATGTGACGCGGCACCCTTTTGAGCACAGGTAACGCGTAAGAGCCAGCCCCTGACGGGCGGCGCCAATGATCAACACGTTTTCCTTCGTCCAGTCTTTCATCTCTATACCATCGCTATCGCCACGCCTGCCATGGCAAACATCAGGGATACAAGCCAGAAACGCTGCACAACCTGGGTTTCACTCCACCCACATAACTCAAAATGGTGGTGAAGGGGCGCCATTTTGAAGAGACGTTTTCCTTTTGTGAGGCGGAAGTAAAAGATCTGCAGAACCACACTCATGGCTTCACTGACCGGAATAATAGCGATCGCGGGGATCAGCAGCCATTGACCGGTCATCAGCGCGACAACACCCAGTGTCGCCCCAATGGCCAGGCTGCCGGAATCGCCCATGAATAATTCGGCCGGGTGAACGTTGAACCACAGGAACCCGAATAACGCGCCGACCATGGTGAAGCAGAAGCGTCCGATGAAATCCTGTCCCTGCAAAAGCGCGATACCGCCGAACGCGGCAAAGGCGGTGGCAGAGATCAAGCCGGCCAGGCCGTCGAGCCCGTCAGTAAAGTTAACGGCATTCGAGCAGGAGACGATGATGAACACGGCGATCGGGATATACCAGATGCCGAGGTCGAAGGCGTCGTACACACCCGGCCAGAACATCTGTGGAGCCCCGATCACATCTTTTAGTAGAATGGCTATTGGAATGGCGAATATGATCTGGATGATCAATTTGGTACGGGCACGCATGCCCTGTCCCTTGCGTTCACCACGAATGCCTTCCCAGTCATCAATCGCTCCAAGCAGACCGTACCCGATCAGAACCGTGAGCGGTATCAACACGATGCTGGAAAAGATCCTTAATCCGAAAAGGATGGAGGCATTCATCAGCAGAGTGACCATCACCACCGGAACAATGACCATCCATCCACCCATGGTAGGGGTGCCCATCTTGGTGATGTGGCTGTTGGGACCTTCAAAACGGATCAGTTTGCCGATGCGGAAGTGATGCAGGATGCGGATCAACGGCCCGCCCCAGATGACAGTCATCATAAACGCCAGGCCGGTAAGGGTAAGCGAGAGCGATGTTTCTTTCATATTGTTGCCTCAATTTCGGTAATAATGCGGTCCATTCTCATGCCATGAGACCCTTTGATCAGAACAACATCGCTTTCACGCAGTTGTGACCGGAGGATTTCGGCGGCGTCAGCCGATTTTTCAACGCTGGTGATGGCTGCAAGCGGCATCCCGTTGGCGCGGGCGGAATCAGCGATCATCCGCGCGCGCTCACCGACAGTGATCAATTGTTTGGCCACCGAAGCCGCTTTTTCTCCCACCCAGCGGTGGCCGGCTTCTTCGTACTGCCCGAGTTCCAGCATGTCACCCAGTACAGCCACACGGCGGCCGGGAATTTCAGAGAGAAGGTCGAGCGCCGCGACAGTCGATTCGGGGGACGCGTTATATGTATCATCCAATACCAGCGCGCCACGGCGGGTATGAATGGCGGTAAGCCTGAGCTGTGACGTGCTGGATTGCAGTCCGTCAATCACTTCGTCCCAGTTCATACCGGCGGCAAATCCAGCCGCGGCCGCGCGCAAAACAGTCAGGACGGAATGTTTTCCAAGGATGGGAACCTGCATCCGGCGGGACTGTCCCTGATAATTCAGTGTAAATTCAATACCGGATAAACCCCGGCCAATGATATTGTTGACAGTTATGTCCGCGTCTGTTTCAACGCCATACCGCAATACGGGAGCGTTCGAGCGTTCCGCCATCCAGCGTACCCAGGGATCATCCATATTTAGAATGGCAGTCCCGTTTGGCGGAAGATTTTCCACAAGTTCGGCTTTTCCGCGGGCAATGCTTTCCTGAGAGCCCGCGCGTTCCGCGTGGACGGTTCCAATATTGGTCACCACACCGATCTCAGGATGCGCCAGATCGCACAGGAATTTGATTTCTCCGGGAACAAAAAAGCCCATTTCGAGTACGGCAATTTCAGTGGCGCGGGTAACACGCAGCATGGTCAACGGAAGGCCGATCTCATTGTTGTAATTGCCGGGATTTTTAATGACAGAAAATCGCCGGGAAAGCACCTCGGCGGTCAATTCTTTTGTGGTTGATTTGCCAACAGAGCCGGTAATACCGATCACCCGGACCGATAACTTGTTCCGCCAGTGGGCCGCGGCTTGTTGAAGGGCTTTCAGCGAGTCATCCACTCGCAGGCAGAATGGTGCTTTTGGCAGCCTGAAATCTTCCGGCAGGGGCTGGCGCAGATCGACCATGCGGAAATCCGATGAAACATCCTTCTGCACTATGGCGGCCAGCGCGCCATTTTCAAATGCTTTTTGCAGGTAATCATGCCCGTCTACGCGTTCGCCGGGCAGGGCAATGAACAACGAAGAAGGCGTTACCTGACGCGAATCAATGACCGCATCAGATATGAGCATGCGGAACGCATCGAAATGTCTGCCTGTTAGTGCGTCAAGTAGATCGGCCAGTGAATACATATTTTCCTATTTCTGAACAAGGCCCAGCCGGGTCGTATCGGGGGGAAGTTTCATGGATACCACTAAACTCTGAACGACCTGGCTAAATACCGGTGCGGCAACAATGGAGCCCCATTGTGAACTTTTTGGTTTTTCAAGCCATACATATACCACAAAACGCGGGTCATCGATGGGTCCCCAACCGACAAATGAGGCATTTGTAAGGTTGCTGACGTAACCCTGGGGGCTCGGGATTTCAGCGGTACCGGTTTTCCCTGCCACACGGTAACCATCAACCAGCGCGTCTGACGCTTCCTCTTCAAGCGAGATGGCCAGCATCTGGGTCATTGTTCGGGCGGTCTTTGCTGAAATTGGATTGCCAATTACCTGAGGGGTGTTATTGTATTGACGGCCGTTTTCGACTATCGACTGAATAATATGCGGGGCCATCATCTTCCCGTCATTGGCCAGGGCGGAAACGGCGGTGATCATCTGTAACGGAGTGGTGGCAACACCCTGTCCGAATGAATTGGTTCCAAGGTTGACTATCGTCCAATTTTTTTCATCGGGAAGGGCTAGAGGGAAGTTTACTTCGCCGGCCAGGTCAATATTGGTTTTGCGGCCGATACCGAATGCCTGCATATATTGATAGAAACGTGTTACGCCCGTCTGCTGTGCCACCCAGGTGAGGCAGACATTCAATGAGTGCTGCATACAACTTGTCATGGTCTGTGGTCCCCAGGCGTTGCGGTCCCAGTTATAGATGGTGTAACCACCCAGTTCAACGCTGCCGGTATCCAGGAAAGGTGTGTCGGGCGTCACCGCGCCGGCATCCACGGCAGCCGCCATGGTCAGGACTTTGAATACAGAACCCGGCTCATAGGTTTGTCCGATCGCGCGGTTGAACGGGGTTGGATTGGGAAAAACCTTTTCATAATTCCAGTATTCATTCAGGTTAAGGTTCGGGGTGGTAGCCATCGCCAGTATTTCGCCATTCTTGGGGTTCATCACAATAATGGTGGCCGATGTTGACCCGGTCCGTTTCATGGCGTTATTGGCGATGGATTCCATATTCGCCTGAATATCTTTGTCGATGGTTAAAATGACGCTGGCTCCTGGTGGAATAGTAGGGATTTCCCGTACTTTATAGGGATTTTGCGGGATGCTTACTTTGATCGGGGAACCCGCCAGAAGGTCATTGTATTTCTCTTCAACACCAAAATACCCCCGGCCTTTATCTCGAAGACCGAAGGAATAAAATCCGATAATATTGGAAGCCAGTGCGTTTTCCGGGTAACTGCGTTGGAGGTGCGGAGCCCAAACCACACCCTCAAGGCTGGGCATGCGTTCCCCTTTGGTTAACGGGGTCAGCCGTTTGTAGTTTTCTTTGGTTTCACTGATAGCCGCGATCTGCTCAGGGGAGACGAAATCGGAAAGAACCACATATTCCACTTCATCCGTCATATACCCCTGACTCACCTGTTCATGCACCGAGTCGTAGTCGAGTTCGAGTATTGTGTGGGCCATCTCGGAGATGGTTTCTGGATTTTTTACATACCGCAAATCGACGCCAACTTCATAGACTTCTTTATTGCCCGCCAGCAGGCGGCCCCAGCGGTCAAAAATATTGCCG
Organism: uncultured Leptolinea sp.; assembly: GCA_964404415.1. GTDB lineage: Bacteria > Chloroflexota > Anaerolineae > Anaerolineales > Anaerolineaceae > Leptolinea. The sequence continues at coordinate 15,510 of CAYOKC010000034.1, forward strand.
CGTTCAGGGTAAATCGTTTTTTGAGCGTAATCGTAATTCCTGATCGCATCCGCGCTTAAAGATTGCGCTGCCGGACTGTTCTGGATGCGTATCACCTGCATAATAATGAGCAATCCCAATATTGTGAACAGGATGCCCATTGTTTTCAGGCGAAAGAAGGATGTATTATTCACCGCGTCACTCCAAGTGAAGGATCTGTGTAACTTAAGACACCCTGGAACAACCATTCCCATAATGACTGGGTATAAGCCGGGCGCAAAACCGGAGACGGGATCATATCCAGCCCGGGAGGAGGCGCCATGTTGGCTGTTTCACGCCCCGCGTAGCGCGGGATGATCAGGTAGGTAGGCTCATCGATGCGGTTCAGCTTGTAACCCAACTCTTTGGCCCGTTTTTCCATCACCGCGTCTGAAGTCAGGTACGCCAACTGGTTGCGAAGGTCAGCGGACCGGCGGGTGGTTTCATCTTTTTCGACCTGCAAATCCTGAATATCAAGACCCGCCGTGGCTGCCTGCGCGGAAATGCTCAGGTAAAGCCCGGCTACCATCACAAAACTGATCACTACCAGAAGGAACATTCCGCTCCACTGCGCCTGAGAACGCCACGGAGCCTGTCTGTATGCCTGTTCAAGTTTGTGCGCGATTGCTGTCATGGTCTCGTCTCTTTATATTTGGATTTTTCTTTGCAAAGGGTGTGCCAGTTACAGTTTTTCCGCGATCCTTAGTCTTGCGCTGCGGGAGCGGGGGTTTTCCTTGATCTCTTCCGGAGTCGGGTTGACGGGTTTCCGCTGCACCATTTTGATGGAGGCTTTATGCCCACAGGTGCACACCGGTTGAGAAGGAGGACACAGGCAATCCTTGCTTTCCATCTGGAAATAGTGTTTAACGATCCGGTCTTCCAGCGAATGGAATGTAATGATTGCCAGCCTGCCGCCAGGTTTCAAGAGTGATATGGCCATGGGAAGTGTCTTTTGTAACGCTCCCAATTCGTCGTTCACCGCGATGCGGATAGCCTGAAACGTTCGGGTGGCAGGGTGATGCTCTCCACGGTTGGGGCCGTAAACTCTCGCCACCAGCGCGGCCAATTGGCCGGTGGTAGTAATCGGGCGGCTGTGGACGATGGCGGAGGCGATCTTCCGGGATTTAGGTTCTTCGCCATATTCCCAGATGATGTCGGCGATCTCATCTTCGCGGTATGTGTTGACCAGGTCAGCGGCACTCAGTCCGGCTGATTGGTCGAAGCGCATGTCAAGAGGTGTATCAGTGCGGAACGAAAAACCGCGTTCGGGGGTGTCCAACTGCATGGATGAGAGTCCCAGATCCATCAGTATGCCATCCACAGAAGGCCAACCCAGGTTTCCCACCTCGGTTTTCATTCGCGCATAGGAGGAATGTATCAAAAAAACACGTCCCGGAAAATCCGCAAGCCGCCTGCCGGCAATAGCCAGGGCGTTTTCATCCCTGTCCAGTCCCAACAGCACACCGGTGGGTGATGAAGCTTGCAGGATACCGTGGGCATGTCCCCCGGCTCCTACGGTTGCATCAACATAACGACCGCCATCGTGAGGTTGAAGAGCATCTATAGAAGGTTGGTAAAGTACGGGAAGGTGCGGGGCTCCAGGGGCTTTATTGCTATCAGGCATGTCATCGCACCGATAGGTCGAAAGCCGCGAACCGTTTGGAATTGGTGACAGAGTTCGCGAGCGATTTATTGCGTTCCGCCCAGCTCTCTGAAGACCACAACTCGAAATAATCTCCCATGCCAACAACGATCAGGTTGGTTTTCAAACCGGTGAGATCACGCAGGTAAGAAGGGATGAGCATACGGCCGGCTTTGTCAATTTCCGCCTGATTGGCCTGCCCGAAGATCATGCGTTTCAGGTCGCGCACATCGGGGTCTGTCATGCTCATATGATTGACACGGTCAGAAATGGTGTTGAACGCGGAAGAAGTGAGAACCATCAGGTTGTTATCAAACCCGACAGTAATGAAGGCGCCCTCGAATAACAAATCACGGTATTTCGCCGGAATGGTGAGCCGTCCTTTGTCATCGATCGCGTGTTCGTACTGCCCGAGGAACATGAGTTCTACCTTCTTCGTTATTAAGAGGAACGCCGGTCGTCCCGGCATCCCACTTTCACCCACTTTGAACCATTTATACCCACATTGTACCCACTTTCGCCGCCAATTTCAAGTATTTCTCCCCCAAAAATGGCATCAGTTTTAGAATTGGATTAAAACTTGCATAGGGGAGGCGAATCATGAAACCTCAACTTTTCGCGTTGTTGACGGCCATCGCCTGGGGCGTGGGAGGCTATTTTGAAAAGAAAGGCCTGCACATGGGTAACCTGTCACCCCAGGTGGGTATCACCATCCGTACGGCAGTGGCCCTGGTCATTCTGGGAATCGTCAGTTACCCGGAATGGAAGCAAATCCCAACCGCGGGTTCAAAGGCGCTGATCTATATGGTGATCGGCGGCGGCATTGTTGCCGGTTCTGTGGGCATGCTGTGTTATTACCTGGCGATTAAAGGCGCTCCGCTTGGTAAGGTGATGCCCATCGCGTTCACGTCGCCTTTATTCGGTGTTTTAATGGGTCTCTGGTTGGGAGGCGAGCCCATAACCCTGAAAACTATGCTGGGCATGGTTCTGACTGTAGCCGGCATCATCATTCTTACGATTGGATAACGACAATGCCAGTTTTACCCACTGAAGCCAGGGTTTTGGAAGCCCTGGAAACCATGAAAATTCCATTTGAACGGTTTGAGCATCCACCGGTGGCCACGGTCCAGGAAGCCGAAAAGTATGGCGACCTGCATCCCGGGGCACACTGTAAAAACCTGTTTTTGCGTGATAAACCCGGAAAGAAGCATTACCTTGTGGTTTTGCGTGTTGAAACCGATGTGGACCTCACAAAACTGGCCCGGCATATCCATTCCGGGCGCTTGAGTTTTGCATCCAATGAGCGCCTTTTTAAATACCTTGGGGTGCTCCCCGGGGCGGTTGGACCGTTCGGGTTGGTCTTTGATACCAACCACGAGGTGACGGTGGTTCTGGATAAAACCATCCTGGACGCAGACACGGCGGGATTTCACCCCAATGTCAACACTGCCACGCTGGTGGTCAAAGTGACTGACCTGCTGCGCTTTCTGGATACTAATGGAAGCCACTATCAGGTGATGGATTTCAGCCGGGAAGATTTTTCAGAAGATCCGCCCTGCTGATCGTCCACAGGCCGGTACATTCCGGGAGGACGGGGGTAGGGCTGTAACCAATTTTTTCCAGCATGCCTTCACCAAAGAAAAAGCCGGTCAGATCGCGGGCGGTAGGTTCATCGTCAAAACGGTAATCTGTTCGGATCCATGTCCGCTGGAATCCAAGGCCATCCAGATAATTGAGGTAGTCTGTCAAATGATCCGGCGGTCTGGGGGTCAACTCACCGGTGCCCAGAGTCTCGATGAGAAGGATTTTTCCATCAGGGCGAAGCACCCGCGTGAATTCCTTCAGGGCAGCATGCACCTGCGGTTTCCAGCCTTCACGATTCCAGCTTGCCAGGTAACAAACACTCCATCCGGAGACGACCCAATCGTAAGAGTTTGCCGTTACAGGTAAGTACCGGTGGTCGCCGGCTGATAATCCGTGGACCACCGGCGAATCCATCGGGATGACCCTGGCAGCTTTCTGTAACATTGGAACGGAAAGATCCAGTACGGTCAACCCGCCTGATACGGGAGCCAGCATGGCTGTCACCCGCCCGGTACCCGCGCCTGTTTCCAGAATGGAGGCGCCGGTAGGGATAACCGCCTTGATCGCGGCATTTAAATTTCGGTTGTAGTCTTCGCGGGAGACCAGTGCGTGATACCTGTCAGCCTCATTGCGGTAAACATTTTCGTGTTCAGGCATTTTCCATTGGCAGTGCCCGGATCATGTTGTTTGATTCCATTATGAAATCCGGGATTTCTTCGGTGAGTTGGTCAAGCAGTTGATCATTGAAATGATAGTATTCCACGGCGGCCGGGTCGAGATGATATTGCAACCCATCCAGACCGATTCCGATACCCATGATCATGGCGGTGTAGTCTGCCAGATGGACCGCGTAGCATAATGAACGGCCTTCTTTTGAATCACCAGGTTCATGATGGTTGGCGATGGCATCCTGTAAACGCGGAGGAAGATTCCACCGGCGGGCTAATTCCGCCCCGAGCGCGGCATGGTTGATACCGAAATACTCTTCTTCCAGATGGGAAAAGGCTTTTCCCTGCCATTCGGGAGAAGATGGATTGACATCACGTAAAACTGTTTCAAAAGCCAGTTTGCCAATATCGGCCAGCAGGCCGGCGGTATATGCTTCTTCGGCAAGTTCAGCGCCGCCGTTCTTGGCGATTTCGCGCGCGGCGCCGGCGACAGCCAGTGAGTGCTGCCAGAGGTCGCCTTTTTCAAGTCCATACCCGGCGAGTGGACGGTCCATAAGACTGGCAACTGTGGATGCCAGAATTACGTTGCGTACCGCCTGTTGACCCAGAACGATTACCGCCTGGTTGACGGTCACCACAGGATGGCGGAGACCATAATACGCCGAATTCGCCCAACGCAAAACCAGCATGGCCAGTGATTGATCCAGTGAAAGGATTTGCCCGATCTCTGCCATGTTGGTTTTCGGATTGCGGATCATGGCCAGAACTTTCTGGGCCACATCGGGCATGGGAGGTAGATCAGACAGATTGGATAGCAGATTGGAAATAGTAATTGATTTATCCATTACAACCCTTTACTGAATTGAAAATGGGTCAATATCACCTGCAGGTACATTTGTTAAATCAGTATAAATCATATACAACCGGCAATCAACAAAAAGCGGGTAAAAAATTCATATAAAGCGTGTTGACAGATTTGTAAGCCGATGTACAATATTCATACCCCACCCGGTAGGGGGGGGGTATGAGGAGAAGGATGGACAAAGACATAACTCTGAGATTAAAAAATGTGGAAGGACATGTGCGCGGGATCCAACGCATGGTGGATGACGGTGCCTATTGCATTGATGTCATCCAGCAGATTCAGGCAGCCCAGGCCGCATTGAGCAAGATCAGCTCTGCCATTCTGGAAAACCACCTGAATTCCTGTGTGATCACCGCTATCCGTGGTGACGATCCGGCGGAGCGTGAGCGGGTGCTTCGTGAGATCCGTGATGTGTTTGACAAAACCAACCGTTCTTATTGATTAAAGGAGACTAAATGAATACTGTTACTTATACCATTCCAGCCATCAATTGCGGGCATTGTGTGCATACCATAAAAATGGAGCTTTCAGACCTTGATGGTGTAAATAGCGTGGAAGGCGATCCGGCCGCTAAGACGGTCACGGTGAATTTTGACGCCCCGGCCACGGAAGAAACCATCAAATCCTTGTTGAAAGAGATCAATTACCCGGCGGCTTAGAGAAAAGAGACAGTATGGAAGAAACACGGCAGGTCATCCTCCCTGTGACGGGAATGACATGCGCAAATTGTGTGGCGACCATTGAGCGCAATTTGAAAAAGGAAGCCGGCGTCCAGGCTTCCAATGTCAATTTATCGAATGAACGTGCCACGGTGGTTTACGACCCGGCAGTCGCGTCTATCGAAACAATCATTAAGCGTATAGAACGGGCCGGGTATGGAATAGCGGAAGGTGAACTGGATTTACGCATCCGTGGATTGAGTGATTCGGCGGATGCCGACCGCCTGTCCAGGAAGCTCGCCAGTTTGACAGGCGTTTTAACAGCAAACGTAAACATTGCCAGTGAGACCGCCCGGGTGAAATACATCCCCACACTATTGACCCGGGCTGAAATCCAACAGGCAGTAAAAACCGCCGGTTTCAGCGCGGTTGACTCAGACGCAGAATCGGACGATGTTGAAAGCCTGGCACGGCAAAAAGAGACCAACGAACAAAAACGATTATTGATCATAGGTCTTGTTTTTACTGTTCCACTTTTTATCATTTCAATGGCCGGTGACATGGGATTTTTCCCAATGGAAGTCAGTCATTCCCTGTGGTTCAAGTGGATCATGCTGGCGCTCGCGCTGCCTGTACAGGTCTACGTGGGCAGGCAGTACTACGTCAGCGCGTATAAAGCACTTCGCAACGGTTCGGCGAACATGGATGTGCTTGTGGCGCTGGGATCAACTGTAGCATTCCTGTACTCACTGCCAGTGACGTTTGGCTGGATCAAGGGACACGTCTATTTTGAGACAGCCGCCGTGATCATAACCCTGATCAAACTGGGCAAGTTCCTTGAAGCCCGCGCCAAAGGAAAGACCAGCGAAGCCATCAAGAAGTTGATGAGCCTGCGCCCGAAAACCGCGCGCATTGTGCGTGACGGGGAGGAAATGACCGTCGATATCGACGATGTCCGGCTGGATGACCTGGTGATGGTGCGCCCCGGTGAAAAACTTCCGGTTGACGGAATTGTGGTTGACGGCTATTCGTCGGTGGATGAATCCATGCTTACGGGCGAATCACTGCCGGTGGAAAAATCCGCCGGTTCCCCGGTGATCGGGGCGACGATCAATAAACTGGGATCGTTTACCTACAAAGCAACACGTGTTGGGCGCGATACCGCTTTATCACAGATCATCCGGCTGGTGGAAGAAGCTCAGGGCAGCAAGGCCCCCATCCAGAAATTGGCGGACCAGGTTTCGGCGGTGTTCGTTCCCGCGGTGATCGGGCTGGCGCTTCTGACGTTTGCCGGCTGGCTGCTTTTCGGTCCGCCTCTGGCTGTCAATTCCGATGTAACCCCGGTTACCCGGGCGCTGATCAATATGGTGGCGGTGCTGGTCATCGCGTGCCCGTGCGCCATGGGATTGGCAACGCCCACGGCCATCATGGTCGGAACCGGCAAAGGGGCCTCAATGGGTGTGTTGATTAAATCTTCAGAAGCCCTGGAGCGGGCGGGATCGGTCAAAATGGTTGTGCTGGATAAAACCGGCACCATCACCCGCGGTCAACCGCAGGTGACGGATATTCTATCCAAAGGATCACTGTCACCGGAGGATATTTTGCGGTTAGCCGGGTCACTGGAGAAAAACAGTGAACACCCGTTGGGTGAAGCCATATCCGCCGAAGCGATTAACCGGTCCTTGCCTCTTTCTTCTCCCGAAGCGTTCGTGTCTGTCACCGGGCAGGGTGTAATGGGCACGGTGGATGGACATCTGGTTGTGGTGGGCAATACCCGTCTGCTGGAAGAAAATGGTATGACTGTTACGGCATGGCAAACTGACATTAACCGGCTGCAATCGGAAGGCAAGACAGCCATGCTGGCTGCCATTGACGGTCAACCGGCCGGTATCATCGCCGTGGCGGATACCATCAAGGATGGATCGAAAGATGCCATCCGGAAACTGCATGGATTGGGTCTAACAGTGGCTATGATCACCGGTGACAACCGACAGACGGCGGAAGCAGTCGCACGGCAGGTCGGCGTGGACAAAGTGCTGGCGGAAGTGCTCCCGGGCGGCAAGGCGGCGGAAGTCAAACGCCTGCAGGAAAGCGGAATGACCGTCGCCATGGTCGGTGACGGGATCAACGACGCGCCGGCGTTGGCCCAATCGGATGTGGGAATTGCCATCGGCACCGGCACAGATGTGGCCATCGCTTCCGCTCCGGTTGTTCTGATGAGCGGCGACCTGGGCGGGGTGGTGAAGGCTATTCGGCTTTCACGCGCCACACTGCGTACCATCAAACAAAATCTGTTCTGGGCGTTTTTCTACAATGTTATTCTTATTCCGGTGGCCGCCCTGGGGATGTTGATGCCCATGCTTGCCGCGGGAGCCATGGCTTTCAGCAGTGTTTTCGTGGTGAGCAACAGCCTGCGTCTCAATAAAGCGCCGGTAGACCACCAGTAGATACATATAAAGGAAAAATCTCATGCGAAAGCTTGTTTCGATTTTGGTTCTTCTATTCACGGCTTTGACGGTCACCGCGTGCTCGGCGGTCTCCAGTTCCAGCGAGCCTTTTGCCCGTGTTCCGGCCGGGATGGGTTACGCCGACGGCAAGGAAATCTATTTTTCCCATACTGAAGTTTCCGATCCGGAAGTGGGGAAGAAATTGACGGCTATGATGAACTCGCCGGTGATTGTTGTGCCGTCACTGGCAGAAATACCGGCTGACCTGACACCACCGGTATACGTGTTTGAGAATGGTACGTCAGGTAAAGGTCCTCTTGGTTTCCAGGCTGATGTTTTCAGTGATCCTGTCGGCTCAGATGGCTATTCCCCATTGAGGCGGATCACGTTTGTCAATTGGGTGAACCCTGCCGGCGCGGATGTTTTGAAATCTTCCACCGAGGTCAATGAAAAAGCACAGTCCGGTGAACTTACATTGAAAGAGACGGATATTGTGGTGAATATGCCATTCATGTTCTGGGAGGGGGGAAAACGATAAAAAGTCATTCTTCAGACGGACCTGAACGGGTCCGTTTTGTTTTATAAAATTCCGACTGGAAACTTTGCGAGGACAGATAATTTGGCGACGCAATGCTTCGTATAGATAAATAGCCCTTTTTAATAAGTCTGCGAAATCAGGGCTGCATGGTAAAATAATTCAAATTTAATACAAAAAATCGAGGTTAGCATGTCGAATTCAACTACCCAGGAACGCGCGATCAACACTATCCGCTTCTTAGCCGCAGACGGTGTTCAGAAGGCAAATTCAGGTCATCCCGGTCTACCCATGGGGGCTGCCGCCATTGCCTACACTATTTGGACAAAGCACCTGCGCCACAACCCGAAAAATCCGCAGTGGTTTGACCGCGACCGTTTTGTCCTTTCCGGCGGACATGGCTCCATGCTGTTATACAGCCTGCTGCACCTGACCGGTTACAACCTTCCCCTGGATCAATTGAAACAGTTCCGCCAGTGGGGCTCCATCACTCCCGGGCATCCGGAAGTTGGTATGACCCCCGGTATTGAAGCGACCACCGGCCCCCTGGGGCAGGGAATCTGCAACGGTATCGGCATGGCGGTTGCTGAAGCGCACCTGGGCGCTGAATTCAACAAACCCGGACACAACATCATCGACCACACCACCTACATCATCGCCGGTGACGGCGACCTGATGGAAGGTGTCGCCTCTGAAGCCACCAGCTTCGCCGGGCACCAGAAACTGGGCAAGGTCATCCTGTTCTATGATGACAATGGCATCACCATCGACGGCTCCACCAGCCTGGCGTTTACCGAAGACCGCGCCAAACGGTTCGAAGCGTACGGCTGGCAGGTTCTGAAAGTGGACGATGGCAACGATGTGGCCAAGATCGATAAAGCCATCAAGAAAGCCAAAAAAGATCCCCGCCCGACCATGATCATGTGCAAGACGATCATCGGGTACGGTCTGCCCACCAAACAGGGCACACACAAAGCTCATGGCGAACCGGCCGGTGAAGAAGAACTGGCTGCCGCCAAAGCAAAACTTGGCTGGCCGAATGAATCCTTCTACATCCCTGAAGACGCGGCCAAAGAATTCAAAAAATGCGTTTCCCGCGGCAAGAAAATGGAAGCCGACTGGAATAAGCGCTTTGAGGCGTACAAGGCGGAATTCCCCGCGGAAGCCGCTGAACTCAAACGCCGTATTTCCGGCGAATTGCCCAAAGACTGGGAGAAAGCCCTGCCGGTCTTTGAAACCGACGCCAAAGGTATGGGCAGCCGCGTAGCTTCCGGCAAAGTGATCAACGCACTGACCGCAGCCATTCCTGAATTAATCGGCGGTTCTGCTGACCTCGCTCCCAGCAATAACACCTGGATCACCGGCAGCCCGGCCTTCCAGGAAGACCACCGCGAAGGCAAAAACTTCCACTTTGGTGTGCGCGAACACGGCATGGCGGCCATTGTCAATGGTATGGCACTGCACGGCGGCATCCGCCCGTACGGCGCCACCTTCCTTGTATTCGCTGACTACTGCCGCGGCGCCATGCGCGTCGGCGCGTTGTCACACCTTCCCACAGTTTGGATCCTCACCCACGATAGCATCGGCCTTGGGGAAGACGGCCCGACGCATCAGCCGGTGGAAACTGTGGCTTCTCTGCGCATCATCCCCAATATGATCACCATCCGTCCCGCGGACGCCAATGAAGTGGCGGAAGCCTGGCGCGTGGCTCTGACCAACAAGAAACGCCCCACATCCCTGGCATTAAGCCGCCAGAACCTGCCCACTATGGACCGCACCGAAGTAGCTCCTGCTGCCGGTTTGCAGAAGGGCGCCTATGTGTTGAAAGATTTCGGCGGGAAGAAACCCGAGATCATCCTGATGGCTTCCGGTTCCGAGGTTGGACTGGTGTTGAAAGCCGCTGAAAAACTGTCCGCTGAGGGCAAATCTGTGCGTGTTGTTTCCTTCCCGTCCTGGGAACTGTTCAAAGAACAATCCGCGGAATACAAAGAATCCGTTCTGCCCGCCGGTGTTAAAAACCGTGTGGCGGTTGAAGCCGGCCTGACCTTCGGCTGGGAAAAATGGGTAGGTGACAATGGCTTGGTGATCGGCCTCGACCATTTTGGCGCCTCTGCCCCCGGTAATGTGGTCATGGAAAAATTCGGCTTCACTGTTGACCATGTTGTGGAAGAAGCAAAGAAACTTCTCGGATAATTTATGAACGTTGCCGTGTCCTGCGATCACGCGGGCTACCCGTATAAAGCCGCGATCATGCAGCAGATCACTGATCTGGGGCATGCGGTTATCGAGATGGGAGCCGCTTCAACGGAACCGGTGGATTACCCCGATATTGCTGAACCGGCCGCCCGTGCTATTCAGTCCGGGCGGGCCGATCGGGCTGTCATCGTGTGCGGTTCCGGTGTAGGGGTGACTGTGGCCGCCAACAAATTCAAAGGTGTACGCGCGTGTGTCTGCCATGATGCCTATTCGGCGCATCAGGGTGTTGAGCACGATAATCAGAATGTGCTTTGTCTGGGGGCAAGAATTGTGGGGATTGAAGTGGCCAGAGAACTGGTCTCGGCGTTTCTATCGGCGGAGTTCTCCTCACAGGAACGGCATCACCGCCGGTACGAGAAAGTTGAAATGTTAGAAAGAAGGATGTTCAAATGAGTAAATCAAGTTTGCAGCAATTGGTGGACGCCGGTCAGTCACCCTGGTTGGATAATATTGACCGCAGACAGTTGAAGGACGGCGCTCTGGCCAAAATGGTCGCCGATGGCGACATCACGGGGGTTACCTCCAATCCTACGATCTTTAATAACGCCATTGGCGGATCACGGATCTACGATGAAACCATTCAACCGATGGCTCTGGCCAACTGTGACACCGAAACCATCTTCTTCCAGCTTGCCGTGGAAGATATTCGTAAAGCCGCTGACCTCTTCCGCCCGGTATATGACGCCACGAACGGCGCTGACGGGTACGTAAGTCTGGAAGTGAGCCCGAAACTGGCTCACAGCACCAAGAAAACCGTGGAACAGGCCAAACAGCTCTGGCAGGTTCTGGACCGCCCGAATGTGATGATCAAGATCCCGGCTACCCTGCAGGGTCTGCCGGCCATCACTGCCGTGATCGCTGAAGGCATTAACGTCAATGTGACGTTGATCTTCTCACCTGACCGCTATGTGGCCGTTTGCGAAGCCTACATGCGCGGCCTGGAGAAACGCCTGAAAGCCAAGAAACCGGTTGACCATGTGGCTTCTGTGGCTTCATTCTTTGTCTCCCGTATTGACAGCAAAGTGGACGCCCGCCTGAAAGCCATGGCGGATGGCGGTGACCAGAAGGCCAAAGGCTTGATGGGTAAGGCCGCCGTCTCCACCTGCAAACATGTGTACGAGATCTTCGAAACCACATTCGCCTCCGACCGCTTCAAAAAACTGGAAGCCAAGGGCGCCCGTATCCAACGGCCGCTGTGGGCTTCTACCAGCACAAAAAACCCGAGCTATCGTGACGTGATCTATGTGGAAGAACTGATCGCCGATAACACCGTCAACACCATGCCGCCGGCTACCGTCAAGGCGTTCAAAGACCATGGGCAGTTGACTGCCCGCGCGACCAACGGCCGGATGGAAGCATCCAAAGCGCTGGCTGATCTGGCCGGTATTGGAATTGACATGAACGAAGTCTCCGCGCAGTTGGAAGAAGAAGGCGTTAAATCGTTCATTGCCGCGTACAAGGAATTACTGCGCACCATCGACAAACGCTCCAAAGAATTCCGCAAAGAGGTGGGTGTTCTTTCCGCCCCATACGCGAAAGCTCTGGCTGACCTGAAGGATAAAGATTTTGTCACCCGCATGGAAGCCAAAGATGCTGACCTGTGGACAAAGGACGCTGAAGGACAAAAAGAGATCAAGATCCGCCTCGGTTGGCTGAACGCTCCCGAAAAAGGCGCCGCCATTGTTGAAGAAGTCAAACCCATACTGGAAGAGGTTAAAGCCGAAGGCATGAGCCGCATCCTGCTGCTGGGAATGGGCGGTTCTTCACTGGGTGTGGAGACCATGTCCATGATCCTGGGCGCGCAAGAAGCCGGGATGGAATTGAAGATCCTGGATATGACCGGTCCCGATAATGTGCTGGCCCTGTCACACTGGGCTTCATTGAAGAAAACCCTGTTCATCGTCGGTTCAAAATCCGGCGGTACCAGCGAAAGCAATGCCTTCATGGATTATTTCTGGGAAAAAGCCCAGAAAACGTTGGGGAAGAAGGCCGGGAAGCACTTCATCGCCATTACCGATCCTGGCACCAGCCTGGGCAAAGTGGCCGAAGAACGAGGTTTCCGCAAGATCCTGCTTAGCGACCCCGAAGTGGGCGGCCGCTACTCCGCGTTGACCATGTTTGGTCTGGCTCCCGCCACCCTGATGGGTCACGATATGGCCAAACTGTTGGCGTCTGCCAATGAGGCAGCCGCGCTTTGCTCTTCTGTCACCCCGATCGAACGCAACCCGGGTGTCATGCTGGGTGTGTTCATGGGCGAAGGCGCGTTGAAGGGTAAAGACAAAGTCACGTTGATTGCCGACCCCGAACTGGCCGCCTTTGGCCCGTGGGTTGAGCAGTTGATCGCTGAAAGCTCCGGCAAGAACGGAAAAGGCATCGTTCCCGTGGATGGTGAACCCAAATTGGGCTTCTATTCCACCGACCGTGTATTTGTCTACCTGCGGTTGAATGGTAAGATGGACCGTGTCGCCGCGAAAGTCCGCCGGGCAGGTCACCCGCTGCTGGTTCTTCCCTGGGATTCAGGGTATGACCTGGGCGGGGCCTTTGTCCAGTGGGAAGTGGCTACAGCGGTTGCCTGTGGACTGATCGGCGTCAACCCGTTTGACCAGCCGGACGTGCAGGACAGCAAAATCCGCACCAAACAACTTACCGAAGCCTACCTGAAAGACGGCCAATTAAAACAGCAGGCGCCCATCTGGGAGAACGCTGACGCGGCTGTTTATGGTGATAAATTGGACGGACTGGATGCCAAAGCCAGCCTTAGTGAACTGGTCGCGCTGTTCTTGAAACAGGTTAAAGTGGGCGATTATGTGGGTATCAATGCCTACGTTCCGCGCAATGATAAAACTTTGAAAGAACTGACTGCCTTCCGCGGCGCGATCACAAAGAAAACTGTTTCTGCCACCACACTGGGTTATGGTCCGCGCTTTCAGCACTCTACCGGCCAGCTCCACAAGGGCGGCGCGAACAACGGTGTATTCATTGAGATCACCGCGGAACCCAATGCTGATGCCGATATCCCCGGTTGGAAGATGCCGTTCAGCGTACTAGAAGCCGCGCAGGCTCAGGGTGACTTCGAAACCCTGCAGGCCCGCAAACGCCGCGCCATCCGCATTCATTTCAAGAAACCGTTTGGCAAAGGCATGCTGCCTGAGATCAACTGATTTATATAGGAACATTGAGACTGCCCCGGAAATGGGGCAGTCTCTTTTTCAACGGGTGGATTAGAGAGAAGAAACGGGTTCAACTGAACCCGTTATGATTAGATTTATCGAATTTTTATGAGAGATTATTCAGGGGCGGGAGAAAAACCATTATGCTCTTCGGGTAACCCGGTGGTAAATCCTTCTTTCCCTTTGAACCTGAAGTAGGAAACGGCTCCTGCCGTTATGGATATGTTGTGGCGGTAGGTGATGTCTTCATGCTTGATCTCAATAATATAGTTCCCTTCGGGAAGGTCGCTGAGAACCACATTTTCCTGATAAAAAGGATCACTGCGCACGTATTTATCACCGTACGTGCGTACGATCCAGGTCTGTTTCTTATCAGCCCGCATAACAACGACGTCTTGCGATGTGTAGAACGAACCGGAGGTGTTCATCACCCGGCCGGCCAGAACACCCCATCCCTGCGGTGGGGCCAGCCATAATTCCGGATTGAGAGTGGAATTGAACATGTTTTGCTTCCAGCGCACCTCAAAATGGAGATGCGGGCCGGTTGTCGCGCCTGTCTGCCCTACAATGCCCAGAATGTCACCTGTGTTGACCATCTGATTGGGCTGCACATAGACTTCATTCATATGCGCGTAAATGGAATACAGTTTTTCCCCATCGAAACCAAACTCATGTTGAAGTGTGACGGCCAGTCCGTATGGATCTTTTGAGTCAAATTTTCCCGCGTACACACCATATCCCGCCCAGAGGACTCGCCCGGGGGCTGACGCGCGAACCGGAGTTCCCAATGGCGCGTCTATATCTATGCCGGTATGCACCACACCTTCCCAGGCGGGAGTGGTGCCGCCGTACCTGTAGTTCCACAACGGCCAGTTGACCACATTAGCCGCGATCGGACGCGCGAAGTAAAAATGATCATGCGAACTCAGCGCCCACGGTATTGGGTAGAGCGGCGGACGCCAATCGGGAGCCTCTTCCGGGATGGATGTGGGGAAAGCGATTTCGAGCAACTGGGTTTCCGGCATTGGCGCCACTGTGGCCAGGTTCATGGTAGGGGTAAAATCTGGAGTCGCGGTAGATGTTGGAAGAGAATCAGGGGTTTCTGATGGTGCGGCGGCTGCCGCGGGAGGTTCAATGGTGGGAGCGGTTGGGATTTCCTGTGTACTGGTGGCCGAAGGTTCAATCACCGCTACAACTTCTTGAGGAAGTTCGGTTGCCTGGGGTAATAATTGTGACATGTCGCTGGTTGGAATCGGGGGCAGAATCGTGGCGGTTACAGGCGCTGACTGCCCGGCCTGGACTTCAGGAATGGTGACATACGAAGAACAGGCGCTGATCAACATGGCAACTGATATGCCTGAGAGAATAACCCATGGGAGATTGCGGCTGTTACTCATTGTTGCCGGTTTCAATTGGTCTACTGGTAACGGGAGTCGGGGTTGGATTCTCTACTTCGGGGGCTGGTTTCTCTGCTTCGACGGCAGATTCCTGATTTTCTACCTGGGGGTTCGGGAAAGATGTTGATGTGGGG
>CAYOKC010000035.1:0-26377 GCA_964404415.1 uncultured Leptolinea sp.
CTACCCGAAGATGTTTCTCCGCTATCCTATACGATGAAACTGGTGACAACCGTTGTCATAACACTGGTATCCATCAAAGATGTGCCTGCCGTCCGTTCAGTACTGGAAAAATTGAGCCGGATTGGCCTTCCCCATGAGATCAGTCTGAACGTTTTCTCCGGTATAACGATGTTCCTATCCATCTGGGATAAAACCAACAGGTGGTCGGCCGCGTTCCTATCCTCTCAGATGAACCGGTTCGAAAACGCCGTCTCGCAATTAAGTGAGGATAGCAAGAAAAAGATCTGCGACTACACCCGGGACCTGATCCGGATGCTTTCCATATGATTTTTTCAGGTCTATTTTTTCGTTATTTTCGTCGCATTGAAAGAACAGAATGATTTCAAAATTCAAACCGACCAGGAAAAACTACCATGAATAAAACCGTGATCATCACCGATTCTG
Source organism: uncultured Leptolinea sp. (assembly GCA_964404415.1). Taxonomy (GTDB): domain Bacteria; phylum Chloroflexota; class Anaerolineae; order Anaerolineales; family Anaerolineaceae; genus Leptolinea. Next base: position 445 of record CAYOKC010000035.1, read on the forward strand.
ATTCAAGTCTGCCTGACTCAATTCTGGAAAAACATGGGATCCTCTGTGCTCCAATCGGGATCAATTTTGGCCATGAAACATATATATCCGGCAAAACCATTGATGACGCCGGAGTTTTTAAGATCATCGATGAAAAGCAGCAGCTTCCCACCACATCCGCGCCCAATCCGCAGGCATATGTTGACCTGTATAACGAAGCCTTCCAACATGGCGCGGAAACAATTATCTGCATCACAGTTTCAAGCCAGGTAAGTTCCACCTTTGAATCAGCAGAAAAAGCCCGTGATTCTTTTCCGGGCAAGGACATCCATGTGATTGATTCACTGAATTTGGCCATCGGGCAGGGCTTTATGGTTCTCGCGGCCGCCGAAGCAGCCGCCCGCGGAGCCAGCGTGGATGAGATCAAATTAGCCGTCAAACATGCCGGTGAAAATTTGCATACCTTCGCCACCCTCCCCACGTTAAAATATCTCTATCTGGGTGGACGTGTAAGCCGTCTGCAGGCCAGCCTGGCGGATACTTTTGAGATCAGGCCTACTCTCACGGTGAAAGACGGTAAACTGGTCATTCTGGAGAAGAACCGCACCATGAAACGCGGGTTGAGCCAGGTCGTCAACCATGTACACAAGATCGCGCACAATAAACCGCTGGAAAGAATGGCGATCCTGCATGTCAATGACCCGGCCGGCGCGGAAAAATTGAAGCAGGATTTAATGGAAAAAATCCAGTGCCCGGAAACCATTGATATAGTGCCATTGTCACCCGGATTATCGGTTCACACAGGCGCCGGTCTACTCGGCGTGGTTATTCAAACCGGAGAAAATGGCTGACATGCTGGAATTTCGCTTATTGAATAAACAAATTCCTACCAAATAAGCGTGATTTATAGTAAACTTGGATTTCGATTGCAGATTTCCCTGCAACTTTCCGCTCCCGGGCTCATCCACGATGTTTTCCGGGGGCAATCCCGTGGAAAGGAGGAATTCCCTGATGCGTAATTATGAGGTTGTCACCATTTTTCAGCCTGATCTGGACGAGGCCGCGTTTGCTGCTGCTATTGAAAAGGTCAAAGGTTGGATCACCGAATCCGGTGGTGCCATTACCAAAGTAGACGTCTGGGGCAAACGCCGCATGGCTTACATGATCCGCAAAACCCGCGAAGGTCAGTATGCTGTGATCTATGCCCAGATGGAACCCGCATTCACCGCTACCCTGGAACGCAATCTGCGCTTCCATGAGCCGTTGATGCGCTTCATGATCACTCTGGTTGACTGATTTGACCTGATCTAAGATCAGGTGGTATGGACGAGGAATACACATGGGTCGTAGTCTAAACAAAGTCATGATCATTGGTCACGTCGGCCGTGAACCCGAAATGCGTTACACGCCTTCCGGACGGCCGGTAACAACATTCACCGTAGCCACCAACCGATCATGGAATAGCGCGGATGGCGAACACCATGCGGAAACCGAATGGTTCAATGTTGTCACCTGGGGAAGCCTGGCTGAGGTGTGCAAGCAACACCTTTCAAAAGGCCAGCAGGTTTACATCGAAGGGCGTTTACAGTCCCGCCGCTGGGAAGATGCCGATAACGTGCGTCACACCAGCGTTGAGATTGTTGCCAGTGAAATGATGACCCTGGGCGAACGCCGCGAATCTCAATCCGGTGGAACCTTAAACGGAGATTTCCTCTCCACAGAAGAAATGGAAGATGAATTTCCATATTGATGGAGAAAAAAATGGCTGAAGAAAATTCTCAGGAAAACGAGCAGCCCACCAGTGGTTATAGTGGTGGACGCCGTTATGTAGCCCGGCCCAAAATTTGCCAATTTTGCGCCGACAAGAATATCAAGATCGATTACAAATCCAGCGACATGATGCGCCGCTTTGTCACCGAAGAGGGCAAAATCCGCCCCCGCCGGCAGACAGGCACCTGCGCGCGCCATCAGCGCGAACTGGCCGGTGCTGTCAAACGTGCCCGTCACATCGCCCTGCTGCCGTTTGTAAGCGAACGTCCCAACGACTAGTAATTTTTGCCGCATGGTTGATGAAGGGGCACAGGATTACTATGCCTGTGCCCCATAGTTTTTAAATTCGAGGTCTACGATGGCTGAAGAAGAATCCAAAAAAATTGTTACCAAGAAACATCTGGCCCGCCTGGAACGCGAAAAGATCCAGCGCCGCTATCTGATTACCGGCGTAGGCGCCGCGCTCGCGCTGGTCATTCTGGTGATCATCTACGGTATACTAGATCAGACGATCTTCCAGTACAACAAAACCGTCGCCAGGGTCGGCAACGAAAAGATTATCGCGTCTGAATACATGGGCCGGGTCCGTTACGCCCGCTGGCAGTTGATCAGACAGTATGATCAGACAGTTCAGATGGCGGACATGTTCGGCGGTTTAAACAGCGCCAATGGCAGCTATTTCCAGAGCCAGTTGGAGCAAATCCAGACCCAGCTTACCAATGTGACCCTTCTTGGCAGCCAGGTTCTGGAAGCCATGGTCGACGAGCGGGTGGTTGAACAGGAAGCCGCCAAAGCAGGCATCACCGTGACGGATCAAGAAATCGATGCCGCCATTCAGGAAGCCTTCGGTTTCTTTGCCAATGGAACCCCCACTCCACAGGCCACCTTCACCCCCGCGGTAGCTTCAACACTCTCGGCTACCCAGTTGGCTATCGTCACACAGACGCCCATCCCCACCACGGCTCCCACAGCTACCGAAATGCCCACCGCGACACCCCCGGCTGTAGAACCGACCGCGACGGCTGTCAGCAGCCCGTATCCCACATCAACTCCGTATACGCTGGATGGCTTCAAAACCCGCTATTCCGACGTGTTGACATCCATGGCCGAGATCAAATTTACGGAAGCGGATTTCCGCAAAGCCTTCAAAGCCAGCCTGCTGCGTGACAAAATGAGCGAAAAGATCAGTGCCGATACTCCTCGCACCGAGGAACAGGTATGGGCACGCCATATCCTTCTGGCTGACGAACAGGCCGCCAAAGATGCCCTCGCCCGCCTTCAGAAGGGCGAAGCATGGGACGCTCTGGCTGCTGAGCTTTCCAAAGACACCAGCAACAAAGACGCCGGTGGAGATCTTGGTTGGTTCAATAAATCCAAGATGGTTAAGGAATTTTCAGATGCCGCTTTCGCTTTGAAAGTTGGTGAGATCAGCCAACCAGTGAAAACCAGCTTTGGTTATCACATCATTCAGGTACTGGGACATGAAGACCGCGCCCTTGACGCCGCGTTCTATGCCCAGAAACAGAATGACGCGTTCGAAGAATGGATCGCTGTAAAAGCGAAAGAACTGGGTGTTGAGAAGTTTGATATCACCGCTCTCACTCCGTCTGACCCGGCGTATCCAACCCCTGCTGCTGAGTAAATAACTAAAAAAAACCGGATCCACATTGTTCATGGATCCGGTTTTTTTATTTAACTACTTAACCATATCCATCGGAATATCGTCCAACCGCAGGCTGATCATCTGACTGGCGGAGTCGCGCCCCATGGTAATGCCGTAGATCACATCCGCGGCCTGTACGGTATTTCGGTTGTGGGTGATCACAATAAACTGTGTCTGGTTGGCCAGCTCACGCAGCAGGTCTCGGTAACGGCCCACATTGGCCTCATCAAGCATGGCGTCGACCTCATCCAGCACACAGAATGGCGTAGGTGAGACTTTCAACAGGGAGAACACCAGTGCCACCGCGGTAAGGCTGCGTTCACCGCCGGAAAGCAGGGAAAGGCCCTGTTCTCGCCGGCCGGGCAGACGGGCTTCGATATCAATACCCGTTTCGGTGAAATTGTTCTCATCCGTGAGGATCAATTTCGCGCTGCCGCCCCCGAATAGCCGGGTGAACATTTTTTCAAATTCCACGGCTACCTTGTGGAATGTCTGTTTAAAATCACGTTCCATCACTTCATCGAGTTCCTCGATGATCTTGCACAGGTCTTCGTCCGCTTTTTTTAGGTCGTCCACCTGGGTCTTCAGGTACTCGTAGCGTTCCACTACAGACTGGTACTCCGCCTGGGCTTCAGGGTTGACGGCTCCCATGCGGCGCAGGTGGGCTTTCTGCCGGTTGATGCTCTCTTCCATTTCCGGTGCGATCTCTGTGATATTGGGCAGTTGCTCCACCCACCCATCCAACGGCAAAGGTGACTGCGCCGCCACGTCTTCCGTATATTCCAGGATGACCAGGCCCATATCTTCTTCAATCTTTTTGCGCAGATTGTCAACCGCGTCTTTACTGCGGGCATATTCCAATTTCGCCTGGGCAGCGGACCGCTCCGCAGCGGTCACTTTTTGCTGCGAGGAGACAAGGTCTGACTGCAGGTCGTTATATTCCTTGTCGAGACGCGCCAGGTCTTTTTCGGCCGGGGTGATCTTCTCATCCAGCACGTCAGTTTGTTTGTTGATCTCATCAATGGATTCGCTCTGACGGTTGACTTCCAGGTCAATGGTCCGGCGCTCATTCAGCAATCCCTCGATCTGAGCCTTTAGGTCTTCCACCTGTTGGGCGGTGCGGTCAATGGTGGTTCGCTGGTCAGCCAGCCGCCGTTCCGCTTCCTGGCGGGCTTTGCGTGAAACAGCCACCGTGGTATTCCAGTGGAACACCTGACTCTGGATCTCATCGAGGCTCAACCGCGCCAGGGCGCTATTCTTCTCTTTCAGTTGAGCACTGATCTCCTGTATTGAAGTCTGGTTCAACGCGATGGACTGGTCCAATTTCACAAGTTCTTCATTGGCCGATTCGATCTGCTTTTTCTGTTGTTCGATCTGCTGTTTCTTCCAGTTTACCTGTTGGTTCAACTGGTTCAGGTCAAGCACCGCTTTCTGGGCCTTCTGGTCCAGCCTGCGGGTAATCTCTTCCACCTGCTGACGGTTCTTCTGCAGGCGGGTTTCCTCTTCACGAAATGAGCGCAGGTCGCCGTCCAATTTCGCGATTTTCTCATCCGCTTCATTAAGATCTTCTTCCACCTGGGTGAGCACGGCTTCCAATTCCTTGCGTTCGCGAGGACGGCTGATCATGCTGCCGCGTCCTTCGCGCCCCGCGATGACAGCGCCGTTGCTAAGGAAGACCTCACCATTCAGGGTGACGGCTCTGGCGGTGTTTCCTTTTCCGCGTGCCACACGGCGGGCTGCTTCACGGTCTTTTACCACCCAGGCATTCCCCAGTGCGGCCTGGATCACTTTCTTCAATCCCGGAGGGGCTTTCACCAGGTCGCTGGCCAGACCCACAACGCCATCCATGGAAGCAGGGGAGCTTTTGGGCTGCGATTCCACCAGCGCGGATAACGGCAGCAATGCCGCCCGTCCCTGGTCGCTGGTTCCCAGCCAACTGACAGCCTGATCTTCATCGGCATCATCCGCCAGATAAATGGCATCCAGAAATTCTCCCAGTACCGCGGCGACAGCCTGCTCATACTCTTTAGGCACTTCCAGCAGGCTGGTCAGCGCGGAGTATTTTCCCCGCAACTGCCCGCTCTTTGCCTGCTGTAAAACCGCTTTGGCGCCTCCTGCCAGTCCACTGAAGGCGTTTTCCGCCTCGATCAGGGCTTTCAACTGGCCGTTCAACTGCGCGCGGCGGCTTTCAAGTTTATTCAACGCTTCCTGTTGTTCCCGGCGGCGTGTCTCCGCTTCAGTGATTTTTCGGCGAGTTTCCGCCACCTCATCAGCCAGGTTCTGCAGGTCTTCATCTGCCCGCTCGCGTTCAATCCGGGTGGATTTTTCAACCTGTTTCAAATCTTCCAGTTTTTTCTCTTCATCCGCGATACCGGTTTCAAATCCGTTCAGGCTGTTCTTCAGTGACTCGGTTCGCGAAATGATCTCGTTCCGGTGTGCCTGCAATTTGACGTTCGCGGTTTCAATTTCAACCATCTTCCGGCGGGTAACGCGAACATCCTCTTCGCACGCCTGGCGTTCACCCTGCAGTTTCTCCAGTTGACCCGTCACCTGCTCGGATTGCAGTTGCGCGTCTTCCAATTCAGCCTGAAGGCGCTCAACCTCATCGGTCATCTCCTGTAAGCTCTTTCGGCGTGACGTGATCTCTTCTTCCCGCTTGGCAAGGTCATTCTGTAGTGAAAGTTCACGCTCAAGCAATGACCGTTTGCGTTCCTGCTTCACGGCTACTTCACGCAGTAAACCTTCTTCACGGCTGTGCAGGCCGGCCAATTGACTGTGCCATTCCGAAAGCTGGCGTCGAACGTCGCTCAGGCGTTGCTTCTTCTGATTCAAAACGATATCAAATTCGTTCAGCGCGTCCCGGTTCTTTTCCAGGTTGGCTTCGTACGACCGTAAAACATCATGGTCCCGGCGCACACTCTTCTGCGTCAGATTCCAGTGATAGCCGTACCAGTCACGTAGCAACAGGCGCAGGTCATTCTTGATCTGTTCGTATTCAATAGCCCGCCTTGCCTGCCGTTCCAGTGACACCAGCCGCGGCTCCAGCTCGCTGACAATATCCTGCACACGCACCAGGTTGCGGCGCGTTGATTCAAGCCGGTTCAGCGATTCTTCCCGCCGTCCGCGATACAGGCCAATGCCGGCGGCTTCCTCAAAGAAGCGCCGCCGTTCTTCCGGTTTCAGAGACAGGGCGGCATCCACCAGACCCTGCCCAATGATGGTGTAGGTACGTTCCGCGAGGCCGGATAGGGCCAGCAGCTCCGAGATTTCCTTCAAACGCACTTTCTGGCCGTTCAGCAGGTATTCATTCTGACCGTCGCGGTACGCGCGGCGGGTGATGGATACCTCGGAATAATCGATGGGTAGCCAGCCGTCTTCGTTGTTGAATGTGATCGTGGCTGATGCCATCCCCGCGCGGGAGCGCTGCTCGGAACCGGAGAAGATCATATCTTCGGTCTTGCGGCCGCGCAGCAGGCTGAATGCCTGCTCGCCGAGTACCCAGCGAAGGGAATCGGCAATATTGGATTTTCCGGAGCCGTTCGGCCCGACAATGGCCGTCACAACACCGGGAAACTCAAACAAAACCTGGCTTGCAAAGGTTTTATACCCGTGCAACTCCAGAGATTTCAGTCGTGGTGGCATGGATCACTATTACCCTTCATGATATTTGTTTGTCTCGGTCAATCCGATCTTATCCAGCGCCTTCGATGCGGCTGACTTGGCGGCAGCCTGTTTGCTGTGACCAGTTCCTGATCCGTAGATTTCCCCGTTTACAACTACATCCACTTCAAATATTTTTGAATGGTCCGGGCCGCTTGAATTGCGGGTGACATAAACCGGAGCCAGAAATCCCTGGCTTTGCGCCCATTCCTGGAACAGGCTCTTGGGATCCTCATTCTTGTGGTGAAGCAAAATATCCTCAGAGGCGGCATCCAGCAGCGGGCCGGAGAAATCTTTGACGGCATCAATGCCGCAATCCAGATACAACGCGCCGATGACGGCTTCAAAGGTATCACAAAGGAGCGCGTCACGGTCCCGTCCCCCTCCCTGCGATTCACCCCTCCCGAGCCGCATGGCATTGCCCAGGCTCAATTCGCGCGCGAATTCAGCGAAGCGTTCTGTATGCACCAGCGCTGACCGCATGCGGGTCAGATCGCCTTCTGCCATTTCCGGGTAGCGGTTATACAGCCACGCGCCGACGATAAAATCCATCACGGCATCGCCCAGGAATTCAAGCCGTTCGTTGTCTTCCAGCGCGTCACTGTGTTCATTCAGGTACGACCGGTGCGTCAACGCCCGGCTAAGCAGCCAGTAATTCTTGAAGGGCAGCCGCAGCCGTTTGGCCAGATCTTCCGGCGATTCCTGCGTATTCGGGATTACAGCGTTATCCAAAATAGCCTCCCGAACTAAAGGAGCGCAATCCACCTCACTTGCACATGTCAGGTAAATTGCGGCCCATCAGTTCACTTTTCAAATGGGATAGTATTTTAACCCGTTCCCCGAAATTATGAGGATAATGGGGCGGGGAATTTCAATTTTAATCCGATTTAACGCGGCCCAGACCAGTGCGGATGTTGGTTCCGCGTATATTCCTTTTTGAGCCAACTCATGACAGGCAGGCAGTATTTCCGCCTCAGGGACCGCGATGATCTCACCGCTGGCGGCTGACAAATGTTTGAGTATGGCCCGGGCGCGTACCGGGTTTGAAACCCGCACGCCCTCCGCAACTGTATTGCCCTCAAAGGCTTCTGCCAGTTTCTCCAGCCCTGAGCGGTACGCGAGGGCCAAGGGTGAACAATTTTCGGCCTGAACGCCCACATAATACGGCTCCGCGGCCAATTTACCGGCTTTCACCAGCGCCGCGAATCCGCGCATGATACCCAACAGCAATGCCCCGTGACCAGCCGGCGCGATGACGGTGCCAATCCGCCCCCCGGTCTGTTCCAGCAATTCGTAGGCGATGGTTGCTATCCCTGGGATACCGAACGGCAGAAACGCGTGGCTGCCGTACGCTTCACCGTCATCCACTGCCTGAAGTACCGCCTTCGCGGCTTCAGACCGAGGACCCGGCACAGGGATCAATTCGGCACCGTACTCTTCGATCTGACGGCGTTTAGGGCCTGCGGCACGTTCGGGGACATAGACCCTGGCGTCGATACCCGCCCGGGCGCAATACGCGGCAAATGAGGCGCCAGCATTGCCACTGGAATCTTCCACGGATGAATAAACCATCCGCGCCAGCAACTGGCTGACCAGTACGGCGGACCCGCGGTCTTTGTATGAACCGGTGGGATTCAGGCTTTCCAGTTTAAAGCCGACCTCCCTCGAAGAGGGATCCTCCCACACAAAAGGTGTATTACCCTCCCCCAGCGTGACTACCAGTTCAGGGTTTTTTAGAGAGAAACTGTTCCGGTATTTCCACAATCCCGGGAGGTCAGGAGTAATGGCACCCGGATCATATTCCGGCAAACCGGTGAAATCAAAAAAGCCGCCGCATTGTTCACAGCGGTGGATTATCAGATTTTCCGGATACAGACTGCCGCAATTTTCACATCGTATGTCAGGCATTGCATTGCTCCTGTCGATAATTATACAGTTTTCACCTGTGGAGAATTTATCCGGATTTCTTAACTTTGTTTTCTAATATGTGTCTATGCGCATTATTTGGCTCATTTTTCTCATCACCTTTGCTATAATGGTGACATGCTACCTGAAATACCTAATCAGACAGCCTACCGGGTCAACACACCCGTCTACGAAGGTCCGCTGGACCTTCTTTTATCGTTAATCGAAAAAGCAGAACTGGATATCACCCGCCTCGCGCTCGCCCAGGTGACGGACCAGTACCTCACCTACATCCAGCAGATGGAAGGTATCCGCGCGGCGGATATTTCTGAATTCCTGGTGATCGCCGCAAAACTGATCCAGATCAAGTCTGCCGCGCTGCTGCCCAAACCTCCCGTGATCGAACCGGAAGAAGAAGACCCGGGTGAAGCCCTGGCGCGGCAGTTGATTGAATACAAAAAGTTCAAGGAAGCTTCCGCCTACCTTGTGAACCGCGAAGACCACGGAATGCATACCTACCTGCACATCGCCCAGACCCCCAAAATAGAACCCCGGCTGGATCTCTCCGGACTGACGCTGAAAGACCTGATGGAAGCCGCACGCGAGATTTTCTCCGGCAAGTCCAACATCCCGTTGAACCAGGTGGTTGCCGCGCCCAAGATCACCATCCGCGAACGCATCAGCCGCATCATTTCGATCATGCGCGAAAAACAGAAGACATCCTTTTTTGAACTGGTGCGCGATAATACCAGCCGCATTTCGGTGGTGGTCACCTTTCTGGCCATGCTGGAACTGGTCAAACGCCACATGATCGAAGCGGACCAGTCCGCTTTGTTTGGTGATATTGCCCTGCAATCCCTTGAGCTCAATCTTGAAGAAGATGCCGCGTCAGAATTTGGTGAATGATCGGTCTCCCCTTGAAATGATATAATTCACTATCATTTCGCGTTGGAGGGGCTGTTATGGGTGACTTGATCGAATTTTCACGCAATTACAATGATCTGAGCACAGATACCGGTTTTCAATTTGAATTCATCTGTGACCGCTGCGGATCCGGGTATAAAACTCCCTTTCAGGCATCAGCTACGGGAACCATAACCGGAGCTCTAAACACAGCCAGCAATATTTTTGGAGGCATTTTCAATTCGGCCGCCAATATCAGCGAACAGGTGCGCAGCGCCAGCTGGCAGCAAGCCCGTGATGCCGCCTTTGAAAACGCGGTGCGGCAGATCAAACCTTCCTTCGTGCAGTGCCCCCGGTGTTCATCCTGGGTATGCCGCAAGAGCTGCTGGAACGAAAAGCGCGGACTGTGCAAGAGTTGCGCGCCCGATCTGGGTGTTGAAATGTCTGCCGCGCAGGCAAACCGGTCGGTGGAAGAAGTATGGGCGCATGCCGCCATGGCCACCGAAGACAAGAAACTGGCGGAAGGCAATTGGAATGAAACCATCCGTGCCACCTGCCTCAAGTGTGAAACACCACTGGCGACCAATGCCAAGTTTTGTCCCAATTGCGGGGAACCGCTGAAAAAAGCCTCACATTGCACCCAGTGCGGAGCGCAGCTCCAGCCGGGTGCCAAATTCTGCGCGGATTGCGGCGCGAAGGCCGGCTGATAACCTGAATGTCTGATGACGTAACCCCGATCCGGCAGCAATACCTCGATATCAAAAAGAAATACCCCGATGCCATCCTGTTCTTCCGGCTCGGGGATTTTTACGAGACGTTTGACAACGATGCCGAGATCACCTCACGTGAGCTTGACATTGTGCTCACCTCCCGCGGGGTATCCAAAGGGGTGCGCATCCCTATGGCCGGTATTCCTTATCACGCGGCGGAGAATTACCTCTCACGCCTGATTGAGCGCGGGTACCATGTGGCTATCTGTGAGCAAGTGGGCGAACAACCCGCCAAAGGACTCTTCCCTCGTGAGGTCACCCGGGTGGTCACCCCCGGGACATTGCTGGAACCATCGCTGTTAAAAGGCGACCGCAATAACTACCTGGCATCCCTCTATGTGACTCACGACAGCGCCGGCCTGGCTTACGCGGATATCTCCACTGGTGAATTTGCCGCCGCCGAATGGACCGGACTGGATTTCTTCACCCGCATCCGGGCTGAATTAGCCCGCCTGCAGCCTTCAGAGGTCATCATCCCGGCAGACAGCCCTGTAGCCGACCAGATCACCTACCACAAGACCACACAGCCTCCCTGGCGCTTTGAGACAGGCCGCGCGCAGGAAACACTGAAGAAACAATTGCAAGCCTCCACACTGGATGGCTTTGGTTTACGAGGCATGGCACCTGCTGTACAGGCTGCCGGCGCACTTATTCAGTACCTTCAGGATACCCAGCCGGCCGCTCTCCAACTGCTCACTTCCATCCATACCTATCAACTCGATTCTTCCATGCTGTTGGACGTGCCCACCCGCCGCAACCTTGAGTTGACGGAAACCATCCGCGGCGGCTCGGCGGAAGGCTCCCTGCTTTCCGTGTTGGACAACTGCGTCACCCCCATGGGGCACCGCCTGATGCGCGCCTGGGTAAGCAAACCCCTACTCGATATCCCGGCCATCCAGAGCCGTCAGGCCTGTGTGCGCTGGTTTGTGGAAAACGGCATGATCCGCCGTGAGTTCAAGCAGGCGCTGCATGATATTTCGGACCTTGAACGCCTGGTCAACCGGGTGAGCGCCGGCTCCGCCCAACCGCGCGACCTGACGGCCATCCGCGCCAACCTGCGCGCCATCCCGGACCTTTTACGCGTCCTGGAGTCGCCTTCAGAAGCCATTCAGGCTATTCTGAAGGACCTTGATCCCTGCCGGTCTGAACTACAACTACTGGATGAAGCCGTGGCAGATGAACCTCCCGCCACCATGCAGAACACAGGCATCATCCGCTCCGGCTATTCTGCCGAGCTGGATAACATCATCCAGTCCTCGCGTGATGCGCGCGAGTGGATCGCCAACCTTGAACAGGTGGAGCGAGATCGCACAGGCATCAAGACCCTCAAGGTGGGATACAACAAGGTTTTCGGATATTACATTGAAGTCACCCACAGCAACACGGGCGTGGTTCCGGCGGAATATATCCGCAAGCAGACGCTGGTCAACGCGGAACGCTACATTACCCCCGAGATGAAGGAATATGAGACGTTGGTCCTGAACGCGGAGGAACGAATCCGCGAGGTTGAGGGACGCCTGTTCCGTGAGATCTGCCGCAACCTGGCAGCCAATTCCTCCCGCCTGCTGAAAACCGCGCAGTCCATTGCCGAACTCGATGTGACCTCTTCGCTGGCCGACGTGGCCGTGGTAAACCACTATGTCTGCCCGGAGATCGTTGGCGAATCCGTCCTTGATATTGTTGACGGGCGTCATCCTGTGGTAGAAAAAAACCTGACCGGCGACCATTTCATCTCCAACGACACGACCTTTGACAATGGTGAGGTTGTGCGCGTGATCACCGGTCCGAATATGAGCGGTAAGAGCACCTTCCTGCGGCAGGTTGCGCTGATCGTCCTCATGGCGCAGATGGGTTCGTTTGTACCGGCGTCCTCCGCGCGCATTGGCCTGGTTGACCGCATTTTCACCCGCATTGGCGCTCAGGATGAGATCCACGCGGGGCAGTCCACCTTCATGGTCGAAATGGTGGAGACCGCCAACATCCTCAACAATGCCACATCCCGCAGCCTGCTGGTGCTGGATGAGATCGGCCGCGGAACCAGCACCTATGACGGCCTGTCCATCGCTTGGGCTGTGGTCGAGCATATTCACAATCACCCTTCGCTGCGCTCCCGAACCCTTTTCGCCACCCATTACCATGAATTGACTCAACTGGCAGACCTGCTGCCGGGGATACGGAATTACAATGTTGCCGTCACTGAGGTAGACAACAGCGTAGTGTTCCTGCACAAGATCGTCCCTGGCGGCACAGACCGTTCCTACGGTATCCATGTCGGACAGTTGGCTGGATTGCCTAAACCGGTGATCCAGCGCGCCAATGAGATCCTGGGCGAACTGGAAGCCTCCTCCGGCAAGGCTGTCAACATCAGCCCGCATACCTCGCAGCAAATGGCGCTCTTCCCTGAGACCAATCCCCTGCTGGACGAATTGCGCGGCCTGGACGTGTTAACCGTCTCTCCGCTGGAAGCCCTGAACAAATTATTCGAGTGGCAGAAAAAATACGTGAACGGTGACGGTTCGGCTAAGGCTAAAAAAGCATAGCCAGCAGTTTTTCCGGGTTATCCGCGAAATCTTCTTTCTTCCATTCGCCGGTTGTCAGTCGGGTCAATGTGTCATTCAATAATTGGTTGACCGGCGCCTTCATCCCGGCTTTTTCCGCCGCGCGAACCACCGCTCCGTTCAACCAGTCCACTTCACTCTGACCGCGCCCGTGGTAAAGGTCAATGTGGAAACTGGGCATTTTCGCGCCGCGCCCCCCACCCACGGCTTTCACCAGCAATGGACGGACGATGAAATCAGGCAGGTAGCGCAGGGCAAAAGCCAGCAATTTGACAGGCGTCCCGGGCAGATCAACCACGGGTATGTGATTGGCGTCCATTACCGCCAGAACCTCCAGCAATTGGCACCGTTCGAGTTTAAAAATTCCCGGGTGGGCATACACAGCCGCCGGAAGCCAGTTGAGGATGGCGGATGTGGCATTACCCATGAGGTTGGTCAACATTTTTGACCACTTCATTGCCAGTCCGTTGTCAAATCCCAGCATCCCCAGGCCGGCACGGTTGCAGGCTGCCAGAACCGCGTCGGAGGCAGGGCTGGACATGTCAATGCCTGTACCGCGGAAACGTTCCACCTTGATATCCCCCAGGCCGCGGCGCCCGATCGCTGTGGTGACGGTTCCGCGGATCACACGCCCTTCACCCAGTACGGAGGCAATCGCAGGCTCATTTTCCACGCCATTCTGAAAGCATAATACCGGCGGCATGTTATTTACTTCCGGCCGGATCGTTTCAAGCAAACCTGCCGTGTCAAACCCTTTGATTGCCAGCACAGCCAGGTCAAAACGCCCGGTCTCCAATGCCTCATTCAGCGAGGTGACGATTACCGGCTGGTCCACAGTCTTCTCACCATCCGGTAGTCCGAGCTTCAATCCGGTCTTCCCCAGTTCCCGGGCAACTTCTGGCCGTTCAAGAAAAACAACGTCTTCACCGGCCAGAGAAAGGCTGCCCCCGATATACGTGCCAATCGCTCCCGCGCCAAATACCAGAATACGCATACTTTATCCTTTATCCCAGTTACGGGCTCCATTCAGGAATACTTTACCGTCCATGGGCTTTTTTCCTGAAGGCTGAACTTCCTCAAGTAAAAGACCGCCTTCAGAGCAAAAAACCACCGGATACCCGTTATGGATTGAACGGCTGCCCGGATTGCCTTTCACGTTGGTTACAGCACGCGCTTTGATCACCTTCAGTGGCTGGTCATCCCAGGTAAAGGAGGTGCCGGGCCACGGGTAGAATGCGCGTACCCGGTTGAACAGCTCACGGGCCGGCTTTGAGAAATCCAGCAATCCGTCTTCCTTCTTCAGCATCGACGCGTATGTGGCTCCCACTTCCGGCTGGTTGACGATTTTCGCCGTTCCGTTCAGAATGAACGGAAGCGTCTCCAATAAAAGCTCACCGCCGGCATCCGCCAGCTTGCCGGTAAGGGTCAGGGCGTCATCGGTATCTTCAATCGCGACCTCGCGGCGTGAATACACAGCTCCGGTGTCGATACCGGCATCCATTTTCATGATGCATACCCCGGTTACGGGGTCGCCATTCAATATGGCCGCTTGAACCGGCGCGGCGCCGCGCCAGCGGGGTAGAAGAGACGCGTGCACGTTGACACATCCCAAAGGAGGCAGGTCCAGCACGTTCTGGCGCAATATCTGCCCGTATGCCGCCACAAGGATGATATCCGGCGCCCATTCCTTGAGCCTCTCAAAATTCTCCGGCAATCGAAGCCGCTCGGGCTGCATGATACGGCAGCCGAGTTCTTCCGCCAGCACTTTCACCGGCGGCGGGGTCAACTGTTTGCCGCGGCCGGCGGGCCTGTCTGGCTGGGTGACCACGCCGTACACAGAATACAGTGACGCGATCTTTGCCAGTATTACCCGGGCTAATTCAGGGGAACCCATAAAAACGATTCGTGGTGTCATCTGGTCGATTTTAACATTTTTATCTTCAATTTACTTGAATCAAATATAGAAAAACCTATAATCAATAGTGGATGAAAATTTGATACTTTTTTCAGATAAGGGAGGAAAAATGAATTCTGAGAGCTATTGGCTGGCAGCCTGGAAAAAATACGCCGATTTTTCTGGTAGAGCCACAAGAAGTGAATTCTGGTTATTCCAAATGGAGGTTTTTTTTATTTTCTTTCTGGGATTGCTAGTGATCTCTATACTTCCTCAGGATCAATCAACCAGTTCAGGCACTCCAATAGTCATGGTAGGCTTGATATTTTTACTGGCTATAATCATTCCCGAATATTCTGTATCGGTCAGAAGATTACATGATTCGGGAAAAAACGGATGGCTTGTACTGGTTTGTTTTATTCCCTATATCGGCAGGATCATTTATTTAATATTAATGCTTCTAGGCAGTTCTGTTGGTGATAACGAATATGGAGAGGATCCCAGGAACTTGGAATACTATTATTTTAAGCCAAGACAAGACTCCCATCCAAATGATATTCCTCAAGTTATGAACAATATTAAGAATGAAGATGACTCATTTTATAGATTTTAATAATTTCTAACCCTCAATTTCTTCCCCTTAGTATTTTTTATTTTAAAATTTTTGTTTACGATTAAATAGGAGAGAAAGAACATGGAACAGGAAAATTACTGGCTGGCTGCCTGGAATAATTTTGGGGTCTTTGACGGCCGCGCCCGGCGCATGGAATATTGGTTATACCGCTTGGAGCTCATGGTTATAGGGCTAGTCATTGGTGTGCCCTTTGCCCTCCTGTCGGAAACCACAACAAGTAGTGAAATAGTGCCGGAATCCAGCTCCCTTATGGGAATTTTAATGCTGGTAGTAGTAGGCATCCTGTCCATCATTTTGACGATTGTGGATCTGGGAGTGACCGTCAGGCGCCTGCATGACACTGGAAAATCAGGCTGGTGGATTCTGATCCGCATGGTTCCGTACATTGGCGGATTGGTGTTATTCATATTCATGGTTATGGATAGTGAACCTTATGAAAACAAGTACGGCCCCAGTCCCAAAGGGATACGGGCGGAGATCGATCAATACCTTCATGGATGAACCAACTATCATGTACCGCCCCTCGAGATACATAATTGCATTATCCGGATATTGAAGTAAAATTAAACCATCATTAATTCACATGAAGGAGATGCAAAGATGACTGATCAGGTTGTTATGCCCGGTGGCGAAGTCACCAGTGACGATAAATTATGGGGTTTGCTTTCTTACCTGTTCACCCCGCTAATTCCCATCATTGTCCTTTTGATGGAAGATAAGAAAGCCCGTCCCTATATTAAATATTGCGCTGTCCAGGGCCTGGCCGTTGGTATTCTGATCGTTGTGATGGCGGCTCTCTCATTCACCATCATAACCGGTTGTATCGCTGCCATCCTCGGCATTTACGCCATTTATCTGGCCATCAAGGCGTATCAGGGTGAATGGACTGTTATCCCTGTGGTAACTGATTTCTGCAAGAAACAGGGCTGGCTGTAATCCCTGAAGATGTTGAAATCAACAGCCCGGTTACCGGGCTGTTTTTATTTAATCTGTTCCAATCGCGGTCCGTCGGCAGTATCCAGCACGCGCCAACCGGCTTCTTCCATTTGCTTTCGTAATCGATCCGCCTGTGTGAAGTCACCGGCTTTCCGGACGGCCTCACGCTGCGCAACCAATCCGGCCAGGTGGGCAGGAAGCTGCTCAGCCAGATTGGTCTGAAGGTTACTCCTCACTTCTTCCAGGCGGGTGACGACTTCCGGGCGTATCCCATCGAAAATATTCACTGACAAACCGGTATGCCCGGACGAAGCCAGTGAAACTGTCTGTCCGTTTCGATAGTCGCTTTCGCCATCTGCGCCAATAATATGAACACTACCTTTACCAATTACTTTACCAGCCAGGGTATCCGGTTCGATCCACAGAGAAGTGTGCTCATCAACCCCGATAATATCCGGGTGACCTGTCAGCATGGCCCGCAATTCTGCGAACCGCCCTTGCCCCATAAAACAATGGCTGGTATCCAGTTCGTCACCACCCTGGGTATTATTCCAGTGAGGGATGATGATCAGGTTCCGTCCATAATGCCGGAAAAAATCCAGCCCGGGCTGCCAGTGAAGGTCCATTCCGGCTTTGAATATCTCATAGACCGGCAGGGTTTCTGATCCGAAAGCGATCGAAGCCGCGCTGGCCAGAACCAGCGCGGAACCCATCCGTTGCCTGGCCTGAATGATCTCATACGCCAGGCTGCCCTCCAGTTGACGTGCCGCGTAGGTCGGGCTGCCGGGACCCAAAAAAATCACATCCGCGGCATACAACGGCTCCAGTATGGATTCATTGTCCGTGCTCAATGGACCGCCCCTTTTCCTCGCTGGTATGATGTCAATGACCGGATGGTAGTTTTGCAGCCGCCTGGCCAGATAGTCACCCACCCGGCCGGCAACCCGGTTGGAATTTAATTCGAAACCTGCCGGGGTTTCCATAATGGCTATGCGCAAGTTGTCGCCATAATGCTTCGCCAACTTCTCAAAAACTACCCCACCCGTGGTTGACGTTTCACCGGATCCAATCAGAATTACAGGGCCGGGTGATATCATTTTTTCTACCATGGGATTATTGTACATATCTGAACATTCTTTGTACATTCAGGATGGTTCATAGTCTAATTATGTACAATGATACAGGAGGTTTTTGTGAAGGAAAACCCGAAAACAAACCTTATCTGGCTTGAAGCCGAAACAGAACTCAACATGGCGCGCACCGCCCGTGTGGCAGGTAACGAAGGTAAAGCCAGAGTTTGCGCCCGCCGGGCTGCCGGTAAAGCGTTACGAAGTGCCGGGGTATCCTCCGGGACTCCGCTTGTAGCAATTCGATTTTTCCTTGATTCACATCACCCGCCGGGGGATGTTGAGGCAGCTTGTTCCCACCTTTTGCTTACTGTGAACGAGGAGTACCGATTGGCTGACGGGATCGACCTGATCGCGGACGCGGAAATGATTCTGTGCTATTTACGTTCTTCCATACTGCCCGAAGAGTCGTGATAGCACACAAGAATAAGGTAGAATTAATCTCATGGAAGACATGATCAAACTGTATGGAACCAGTTGGTGCGGCGGTACCCGCCGTGCCAGGCGTATTTTTGATGACAATAAAATCCCTTATAAATGGATTGATATAGATGAAGACCGGGATGCACGGGATTTTGTCGAAACGACAAACAATGGCTTCCGCAGTGTGCCAACCATAATTTTCCCCGACGGTTCGAAGCTTGTTGAACCTGACGACGCAGAACTCGCCGAGAAACTCGGCGTTCCCAAACCCCGGTCTTTCTTCTTCTAAACTAGGCTTTGCCCGACCGGCCGAAGATCAGTGAAAGAACAAACAGGATCAACCCACCTGAAAATAGGGCGGCAGATAGAATAAGTATCGTTTTATATTGCTTCCGGGTTTCCAGGGTGGTTTGAGGTCCGGTGGTCAACCTTCTTTTCAGGGTTTGAACAAATTCCGGATTCGCCTGACGTGGGCTTAATAATTTTCCCAACTGACCTTCAAAATCACTCAGATCATTCATATAAATACCCATCCCCATCTTACTTAATAACTGATCGCGTCCGGGTAGGCAACAACACCTATTGTTCCCGGCCCAAGAGAAGCAGCCACCGGAACAGCCATCTCAGAGACTACTACTTCCCGGCAGATAAACCTTTCCCGTGCCATACTGACCAATTCAAGGGAAGCCGCGGCCGCATTCGCATGGACTACAGCCAGGTGTACCGGTTTTTTGCCGATCTGTTTCTCCGTGATCTGTACAACGCGGGTCATGGCGCTGGCCCGTGTTTTTTCAGTTTCAACCGTTTCCAACAAACCATCTTTTAGAACAACCACAGGTTTTACATTCATAAAAGCGCCAAAAATACCCTGCGACGTTGTCACCTTGCCGCTGGCCCGCGCGAAATCCATCGTGTCCAACGTGAACGCAACAGACATCTGTTTTTGAATGGCAGTCATTTGATTAGCCATCGCTTGAATATTAAACCCGGTCATTTCCATGATCCGGGCCTCACGGCACATAAAACCCAGCGCGATCGACGCGGCCTTTGAATCGTACGGCGTCACACTGATATCATTTCGGATCTCCCGGGCAGCCTGTTCCACCAGCGTGAAAATTCCGGATAACTTGCTGGAAGCGTGGACAGAGAGGATCTTGTCACCTTTTTTGGCGATAGACCGGTAGAAATCCACAATCGTGCTTGATGAAGGCAGTGAAATCTTCGGCATGGATCTGTTTTGCTCAATAAGCTGATAGAACCGGGCAGACGTAAAGTCGGGGGTCGTTAAATAATTCTGGTTGCCAAACCGAACTGTAAAAGGCAATACATGGATCTGGTACTTTTGAGCCCAACCAGGGGGTAATTCGGCAGTTCCGTCGGTTACGATGTGGATCATTCTTGCTCCAGGATTTTGTTGAGTTCCGCGCGCAATTCCAGCAATGTCCTGTGGTACAGGCTCTTGATCGCCCCTTCACTCTTCGACATGATGATAGCGATCTCGGCGTTTGAGAGTTGTTGAACAAACTTCAAAACGATCAATTGCTGCCGTTCCGGTGACAGTTTCTTAATAACCAGGATCAGCCGTTCAACTTCCTGATTGTTAACCATCTCCCGTTCCGGATGATCCCCCGGCATAACCAGGTCGGGCTGGTCATCCAGCGCAACTTCCTGACGGCGGCCGTTGTCACGGTGCCAGTTGGCTACCAGATTGTGAGCGATCCGGTAAAGCCAGGCGGAAAAAGGTATGCCTTTTTGGGTATATCGGGAAATGTGGCCGAGAGCGCGCTGGAAAACCCGAGCGGTTAGGTCTTCCGCGTCAGTAACACTGCCTGTACGGTAGTAAATATAACTGAAAATTCGATTTACATAAAGCTCGTACAGGAAACTGAACGCGTCTCCATCACCCTGAATGGCACGTTCCAGCGCGTTGTCTTCAGTCAAGTCAGCCATGGGAAGAAGGTCCTAAGTTTTTCTTAAACATATAACCCGGATAGGCTTCCATGGTTGCATGTTTCTTACCGGATTTCAAGCGCTCTTTGTACAGCCCTATATGCATTAACCATACCATGTCCGCTGGCATTGGCAGGTTGTCCGGATGCTGTCACGCATTCGGGTACAAATCCTGAATATGGGTCAGCCGTTTCGTTCAATATCTCACGGGTGGTATCAATATCACCGATCAATTTCGGGTTGGCGGACCACATCAATGCCACCACACCAACCACATGCGGGCCGGCCATTGAGGTTCCGCCAGCCACGTAGTACGACGAATTTGGGTAGGATGAAACCACATCCACTCCCGGCGCAACAATATCCGGTTTCACGCGGTTACTGCCATCCACGTCCACGGGGCCCATACTGCTGAACCCGGCCATGTTCCCTTCAATATCCACAGCGCCTACGGTGTACACATCCTCGTAGATCGCCAGTGGATCCTGCACGGTGGAACACCCTCCGTAGCCTGAATTGCCCGCGGAAGCCACCACAAATACGCCCGCGGTGCGCAGCGCGGATACAGCGGGCAAATAGGTTCCCGGGTCGCAGCCTTCCACCACCGGGCAGCCCCAGGAGTTGTTTAACACGTGGGCGCCTTTTTCCGGCTTGCCGTCTTTGAAAGGATCGCCATTTTCCGGGAAGGGCGCCAGCATGAATTGCATGCAGTCCAGGTAATACCCGGGATTTCCCAGATTGCGTGCCAGGTTGACACAGCCGATCCATTGCGCTTCAGGAGCCACGCCGGTTGTCACACCAGCCATTGTGCCCATTGTATGGGTGCCGTGACCGCCAATATCCACCGGTGACGTTGACCCGTTCCAGGGGTCGAACCAGTTGTAGTCATCTGATCCGTCAAATTTTCCGCGGTATTGAGCGGAAATCTGGGGGTGGTCGCCCTGAACACCGGAATCCGATTGCCCGATGACAATCCCTTCACCGGTCACACCCAACTCGTCGCGCACCCGGTCCGCACCGATCGCCTGAAGTCCCCAGGGGATTTCCGTGTAACTCTCCGTTGCCCCCCTGGCAACCGGAATGGGGTCTTTGAGAGGGCGCAGGATCGGGCTGTCTAGTACCCGGTCAACATCAGGCCGGGCAGATAATTCGGCACGCAACACCGGATCGGCGTCCAGCTCGATCGCGTTGACCAGGTAATACGGCTGGTATTCCACGTGACGGCTGTCAAGCCAGGCGCGGATATCCTTCTGGGATCCTTCCGCGTTCTTAACCAGCGCTGTGTACACGGCTTTCCTGCGTTCCGCCGCGTCTGTAAGGTTTTTCTCACCAGAGAGATCAGCCTGATCTTTCATGATGACGAAAATCTTCTCACCATAGAATCCCGGCCTGCCCTGGGTGAATAATAACGCGGCCAGGCCGCCCCACACCAGGATGAATAGCCCGAACATCATCGCGGCGCGGTTTGTGCCGCCTGCGGTATACCGTCTGCGAATAATTAGAACCACCATCACAAGCAGCGAGAGAAGCAACCCGATTCCAGCGGCTTTAGCGGCGACGCCAAACAATTCTCCGTTGCCGCTGGAAATGATCAGGGAGAGCTCATCCGGATCGACCATCAGGATAGGCCACAGGAAACCCAGAGCAGCCAGCGATCCGGAAGCCAGTCTGGATGGCAAAGAGGCAATGCCGTCTCGGTCAAATACAAGAGCCGCGATGGCAAACCCGAGGGGCAGCATGGACACCAGAAGAAGCCAGCCGTTGCCATTCTGGTCAACAGCTGTGGTTAGCATCAAAATGGATAGCGACATAACCCAGCCGGCCGCGCCGATCCCGTGTTTCTTTTGGCCCGATACTTCATCAGCGGGTCTGCCAGCCAGCATCGGTCCAGCCGCTGTGACCAGCGCCGCGCCCAACCCGGCCGAAACCAGGACTGCCAGCAGGCTGTCGGTAACAGACCCCATGGCGCCCCAGAGCACCCATGGGATGCCCGGTATAGCCCCCGCCGCCAGGCCGGCGAATATCACATCATTCTGTGTATTTCCCTTATCTGGAGTACCGGCGCTACTTCTCCTGCGGAACACCAGCATCACGACGATAAAAACTACCAGCGCCGCGATCTGCAGCGCGACTGTCAACTGCCAGTTGGTGATAAAAGGCCAGTGTGACGGTGCCAAAAGCATCACCAGAAGGGAGATATTCCGTAGAACCTGAATACGGGCATTCCCAACCGGGTCCTTCACCAGCCGCTCCGCGATGATCAAAGGAACGAACAAAAGCAAGCCAAATCCCAGGGTGATCATCCAGCGAATATTTGGTACTTTCAGCGATCCTTCGAAAATAGCCTGAACCAGTGAGAAATTTACCGTCTGCAGGATCAGCGCGGTGAAGAGGATAAATAAAGAAAGGATGACTATAGCAGCTGTTCCAGAACAACCGGCGGACGTTTGCTGTTTGGGTTGATCTATCGTTGTGGATTCCATCAAAACCTCATCAGAATGGATATAATTATCGGGCATTATAGCGCATCTCTAATCCGGATATATCTGGGAGGCTCCATGATCTGGACAGAAGGCTATTCCTCAATTGACCAACACAGGGTGTACCATCAGGAATGGGCAGCGGATAAAAAACCGCTGGCCAGAGTATTGCTGGTGCATGGTTTGGGAGATCATTCCGGAAGATTTCAGCATGTAGGTGAATTCTTTACCCGCGCGGGTATCACCCTGACAGGCTTCGACCTGCTTGGGCATGGCAAATCGGAAGGACAACGCGGCCACGCGGACAGCTATGATGTCTTCTGCCGCGAGATAGACTTCTTCCTGAATGATCTGGTTTCCAGAGAACCCTCAGTGCCGGTCTTTCTGTATGGACACAGTCTGGGTGGTTTGATCACACTGTATTATTTCCTGCTAAAAAAGCCCCGGAATATCAAGGGTGTGGTGTGCACGTCTCCCGGATTGAAACCGGGGTATCCAATCCCTGCCTGGAAGACTACCCTAGGGAAAATGCTGTACACGATCGCTCCCCGTTTTTCCATGGACAACGGGTTGCCGCTGGAAGGTTTATCGCATGACAAAGAAGTGGTCACCGCGTATAAAGCCGATCCCCTGACCCATCCAAACATTTCTGCCCGCGTAGGACTTGACCTGATCAGCAATGGCGAAATGGTGAGCGCGATGGCGCAAGAAATGACCCTTCCGTTGTTGTTAATGGTCGGCAGCGCGGACCAACTGGTTGATCCGCGGGCAGTGATCGAATTCGGGAATAGAGCCGATCACAATACCACCCTGAAAGTTTGGGATGGCGGATTTCATGAATTGCACAATGAAACATTTAAAGAAGACGTTCTGAAAACCATGACGGATTGGATAACAAAAGAAGCGGCCTGATGAAATTCAGGACGGATTATTCTTGACCTTCAACCGTCAATTACTTACAATCGAAATTGGATAAAGAATGAATACCTACAGATCTCATTTATTACTCTGTCCCTGTCAAAATGGTGAGGGAATTACCTCCCCCATCCTGCAGTCATTAGACTGAATGATGGGGGAGTTGTATTTAAAAATACTTCGAATAAATGGGAC
This sequence comes from uncultured Leptolinea sp., assembly GCA_964404415.1. Taxonomy (GTDB): domain Bacteria; phylum Chloroflexota; class Anaerolineae; order Anaerolineales; family Anaerolineaceae; genus Leptolinea. The sequence goes on from CAYOKC010000035.1 coordinate 24,207, forward strand.
CATTATCAGATGAAGCAAGGAGACGACATGAGTGATTTTTTGTTTCGCGGAACGCTGGCCGATCTTGATCATGATGTTCAGCACCTTATAGACCTTGAATCAGAACGACAGGTCCGGAAATTGATTTTGATACCCAGTGAAAGCACGGCGCCCCTGGCAGTACGGGAAGCACTGTCCTCTTCATTCCAGAATATATACGCCGAAGGATATCCGGACGAAGAAACCCGCTGGATGAAGGAAGCCGAAATACTTGATTATGAAGAACGCCTGGCAAATTACCGCCGGTACGCTGATCCGCGTTATTACAAAGGCGTTGAATACGCCGATGCCATAGAAGCCCTTACACGCCGCCGCTGCGCCGAACTCTTCGCCAATGACCGGGTTTCCGCTGACAACCTGTATGCCAATGTTCAGGCTCTCTCCGGCGCGCCCGCAAACAATGCCGTTTACACCGCCCTCATCAATCCGGGTGACACCATTCTGGGTATGAACCTGCTTCACGGCGGACACCTGTCACACGGTTCTTCCGCGAACCGTTCGGGCAAGCTGTACAAAGTGTTCCATTACGCTGTTGACCCGGCCACAGAGAAGATCGATTATGGCGCTCTTGCCATCCTCGCCCAGGAATGCAAACCGAAGATCATCATCGCCGGCTACAGCTCATACCCGTGGGTGCCCGATTATGCCGAATACCGCCGTATCGCCGATAGTGTTGGCGCCTACCTTCTGGCGGATATCTCGCACATCGCCGGTATGACGGCTGCCGGGGTTATCGCCTCCCCCGTTGGCTACGCGCATATCATCACCTTCACCACCCACAAGACCCTGTGCGGCCCCCGCGGAGCCTGTATCCTCACCTCTGATCTGGCGCTCGCGAAGAAGATCGATAAAGGTGTATTCCCCGGCGAACAGGGAGGCCCGCATGTGCAAACCATGGCTGCACTGGCCACAACCTTCAAACTGGCCAAAACCAGCGAATTCAGAGATCTGCAGGCTCAGATTCTCAAAAACAGCGCCGCGTTGACCGCCCGATTGCAGGAACGCGGTTTCCACATCCCCTTCAAAGGAACGGATACCCACCTCGGCAACATTGACTGCAAGACCATCATCGGCCCGGATGGCACCACTCTCTCCGGAGACATGGCCGCCCGCATCCTCGATATTGCGGGCCTGGTCTGCAACCGTAATACCATCCCCGGCGATAAATCTGCTTTTAATCCCTCCGGTGTACGCTATGGTACCCCCTGGATGACCCAGCGCGGCCTCAAAGAGGCTGACATGGTCAAAGTGGCGGATATCATGGCAGACGTCTTAATGGCCTGTGTGCCCTACTCCGTTGAAACCCGCCAGGGGCTGCAATCGCGCGCCAAGGTCGATTTTGAAGTGCTTGAAAGCGCGAAGATGCGTGTCCGTGACCTGGCCGCCAAGGCCGGCGCGGATATGACCGTAGGGAAATCCGGTTACCCGCACTTCTATTACCTTGACGACCCCGCCCCATCTAAAGATGGCTGGTCCGCGCTCGACCTGGTGGGTGACAAAGTGCTCACCTTCGCCCACTACGTATTCACCAGCGACCTCGACGCTCTAAAACCGGGACAATCCGTCCCCTGCAAGTTCAACGCGCACAAGAAGACGGTGGAAGGTGTGGTCACCCTAGTTGATGGCAAACACCTGCTGTTGAGCATCCCGACTGCGGACGCGCCTCTGGCCGCCGCCTGGCTGCGCGGGCTTTCTGATGGCTATATCACCTTTGACGCGGATGTCACCCGCCGGTTTGCCGGCCCGGTCGTTGTCCGCTATTCTGCCAAAGATCCGGTCAAATCCGCCTCCGGTGACGCTGTTTGGGCTTCCAAACCGTACGCGCCCGGACTTCCGGAAACGACCGGCGCCGCTCTGCCTGAATTCGTCTGGAAAGAACCGGCTGACGCTCCTGTTAAGAAGACTGCCCTGAACGAAACCCACCGCAAGATGGGCGCTAAAATGGTGCCGTTTGCCGGTTGGGATATGCCCGTGTGGTACAGCGGTGTGGTGGAAGAGCACCTTGCCACCCGCCAGGCAGCCGGTCTGTTTGACGTCTCCCACATGGGAGTGTACCAGGCGGAAGGTCCCGATGCCGCCCTGTTCCTCGATTCAGTCTGCGGCAACGATATCAGTGCCCTTGCCGTGGGAGA
>CAYOKC010000035.1:26387-30524 GCA_964404415.1 uncultured Leptolinea sp.
CCTGCTATACCCACTTCCTTGACCCGAAATCCAATGTGATCGACGATACCCTGGTTTACCACCGGGCGGAAAATAAATATCTGGTGGTGGTCAACGCCTCCAACGATGACAAAGACTGGGCATGGCTGAACGCCGTTCGCGAAGGCAAGGTGATGGTCGATACCGCCCGTCCGTGGGCGAAGATCATCGGCCGTAACGTCACCCTGCGAAACCTGCGCGACCCCAAAGAAGGCAAAGATATGCGCGTGGACATTGCCCTTCAGGGGCCGAAATCACGCGATATCCTGCTCATGTTGGGCGCGGATAAAGCCACCGAGAAAAAGATCAAAGCCCTCAAGCGCACTGAACTGTGCGAAGCCGTGGTCGGCGGGTTTGACCTGGTCGTCTCACGCACCGGTTATACCGGCGAACGGATGGCATTTGAACTGTTCGTCCACCCCGATAAAGCCGTTGACCTGTGGAACAAGATTCTCGAAGCCGGCCAGTTGATGGGTGTCAAACCGTGCGGCCTGGGCGCGCGTGACTCGCTGCGCACCGAAGCCGGTCTGCCGTTGTATGGCCACGAAATGGGCGGAGATGATAATTTCTCCGTTGCTGAAGCCGGGTTTGGTTCCTATGTCAAATTGTACAAACCGTGGTTTATCGGCCGCGATGAATACGCCCGCAAAGAAAAAGACCGCGGCAGTGTGGTCATCCGCTTCCGCTTCCAGGAAAAAGGCATACGCATGGCGCATAATGGAGATCCGGTTGTCGACAAAAAAGGCCGGGTGATCGGCCAGGTGACCAGCTGCGCGGTTGACAGTGAAGGATTCTTCACCGGGCAGGCACTTGTTGAGTTAAAATCAGCCATTGAAGGCACGCCCATCTTTGTGTATCAGTCCGCCCACAGCCTGGGAGAACAAAATATCGCGAAAATAAAGACGGGGGATAAAGTTGCCCTGCCATCGGCGGCCGTTGTGGTCAGCCGGTTTCCCAAATTGACAGCCTGATCAACATCGCACTAAAGGAGAGTAAATGGAACCAAATTGGAGTAGTCACTACGCGCAACGCACCAACCGGATGAAAGCGTCTGCCATCCGGGAATTACTGAAACTGACGGAAAAACCTGAAGTCATTTCGTTCGGCGGTGGATTACCCGCCCCCGAAGTCTTCCCGGTGGATGCCGTGGCAAAAGCCTGCGACTATGTATTGAAGAATTACAGCGATAAAGCGCTGCAGTACGGAACGACAGAGGGGTACAACCCGCTGCGTGAAATGATCGTGGCTGATGCGAAAAAACGCGGACTGTCCTGTGATATTGACAACGTGCTGGTTTCCTCCGGTTCACAGCAGGCGCTTGATCTGATCGGCAAGGTCTTTATCGATCCCGGTGACAAGATCCTGGTGGAAAACCCCACCTACCTCGGTGCGCTGCAGGCCTGGAATTCGTATGAATGCGATTACATTACCGTCAAATCTGACGAGCATGGCATGCTGCCCGATAGCCTGGAAGAAAAACTGAAGCTGCATCCGAAATTGATGTATGTGATCCCCAACTTCCAGAACCCGACCGGTATTTCTTTCACCCTTGAGCGCCGGAAGAAAGTTGTGGAACTGGCTGATAAATACGGCGTGCCGGTCATTGAAGACGATCCCTACGGCCGCCTGCGCTACGAAGGGGTTGATTTGCCCTCCCTCGCGCAGCTAGACTCAGAAATGCGCGGTCAGGACAAAGGCCAGTACAACGGGAATGTTATCTACTTGAGCACATTCTCCAAGATCCTGGCTCCCGGCCTGCGACTGGCATGGTCCATTGGTGCGGTGGAAGCCATCTCCAAATTGGCCCAGGCGAAACAGGGTGTTGACCTGAACACATCCACGTTCAACCAGTTGATCGCTTATGAAGTTGGAAAAGATGGATACATTGACCGGCACATCGAAGTCATCCGCAAGGTGTACCACGAACGCCGTGACGTGATGCTCGACGCGCTTGAAGAACACTGCCCCAAATCCATCTCGTGGACGAGACCGGAAGGCGGCCTGTTCCTGTGGGTCACCCTGCCGGAAGGCAATGATGCCGCGAAACTGATGGTCGAAGCGTTGAAGGAAAATGTAGCGTATGTTCCCGGTGGATCATTCCATTCACTGGGCGGCGGTGACAATACCATGCGCTTGAATTTCTCCTTCTCCAATCCCCAGACGATCAACGAAGGTATCGGCCGGCTCGCCCGGGTTTTCAAAACCTATCTAAAGTAACAGATATTCAACAAAAAGAGATCGGCCGGGTAATCCCGGCCGATTTTGCATTTTAATAACTCAACAACCCGCTACCGGGTTTCTCCCACAATTTAAAGTCCCTTAAAATGGATCCGCCGATAAATTCCCGGAGGAGTGAATTATCCGGTATCAGGCTGGAATCCACGGGAAGGAACCAGTCAAGGAACGCCAGCAGCCGTTTGGCTTCAATATATTCGGGCACACCAAAAGGCACCTGTCGCAGCAATGGTTCTGCCAGAGGTTTCATAGCGGAAAGCTCATACGCCAGCGCGGAGTTGAACATATCGTCCGCGTTTTCCTGGAACGGGAAAATGTGACGTTTCTCTCCACGCCGTACTGAATCCCACCGCTGGATGGTCTGCTGGGCGCTGTAGCCGCGCTCAGTGGCATCACGGACGATCCTGCGTACCATTCGGGTATCTGTGGTGGAAATTCGGTTGTGAAGGTCCAGGTTGAGCTGTGTGAGGCAGGAGACGTATATACGGTATGTCTGGTCTGTCGGGATACCGGGTATCAGGTTGGGGTTCAATCCGTGGATACCCTCCAGCACGATCACCTGATCTTTCTGCAGCTTGACCACATCGCCGGGCTCGGAAAGTCCGGTTTTGAAGTTATACCGGGGCATTTGAATTTCCTGCCCGTTGATCAACTTACCCAGATGATCGCTGAAGAGGGCCGTATCCAGAGCGCCAACGGACTCAAAATCATATTGATCGTTTTCATCTTTCGGGGTTTTTTCGCGGTCAACAAAGTAATTATCGATCTCAACAGGAAAAGGCATCAGCCCCTGTGCCAGAAGCTGAATGCTCAACCGCTTTGAGAATGTCGTTTTGCCGGAAGATGACGGACCGGCGATCAAGACGATCCGTTTGCTGGCAGACTGGTTGGCCACGGATTCCGCGATATCCGCGATCTGCTGTTCGTGCAGCGCTTCGGAAACCAGAATAACCTCACGGATGCGTTCCGAGCTTATGGCATCATTCAGCGCGCCAAGCGATTCGATCCCCAACCGGTTCAGCCATTTACCATACTGGTGGAATGTGGTCAGCAGTTTTGGGTACGCCGACATGGGTGACAGCTCTTTCGGCGCGTGCCTGCGCGGAAATTGCAAAACGAATCCATCGCCAAACGCGGTAAGGCCAAACCACTGAAGGTATCCCGTGGAAGGCACCATATAGCCGTGATGGTAATCACGGTGAACACCCAGGCTGTATAACACCAGTGTATCTTTCTGGCGGTATTTTAACAGCCGTACTTTATCTTCATTGCCATGGTCTTTGAAATACTGGATGGCTTCGGTGAGAGGCACCTGCTCACGTTCAAAAGCAATATCCTCATCGACCAGTTTTCGCATCCGGCTATCCAGCCGGGTAAGATCAACTTCGGTAAATTTGCCATCCTTGATCACCTGGCAGAAAAATCCGCCGGAAGAAACGGAATGATCAATGGTGAGTAAATAATCTCCATACAATTCTTCAAATGCCGCTTCCAGAAGGAATGTAAGCGAACGGCGGTAGATGCGGGCGCCGTCAGTATCAGACATGGAAATCGGCTTGACCCGCGAATCAATACTGATCGGGTATGTCAGTTCTTTGAGTTCACCATTGATGATCGCCCCGACAATCGGTGGATTATCCCATTCGGGTAATACCCTCAGGAATTGCACGATCTCACTTCCGCGGTCGCCGCGGATCACGCGGCCGTCAGGCAGATAAACCTCAACCGAGGGTTGAGGACGGGTCAGGTAAAAGTGGTTTTCATCCATGGGACTTTTATTCTAGCATAATCAGTCAGGTAATCAAATATGTTCAATCAGACGCACTGGCAGGTTCATTCAACAGTTTCGGAATCATGAAGAAATATCACTTCTTCATAGCCCAG
>CAYOKC010000036.1:0-3446 GCA_964404415.1 uncultured Leptolinea sp.
CCCCAGGCAAGGCCGGAATGGCGGGCCATATTTTTCTCAAAACGCTCCTTCAATAGCGCGATCAGTTCACTACCCTGTTCGGCTGACAATTCCCGTTTTTCATTCATTAAAAATCTCCACGCCTGACTCACCTGAATCTGGATACAAAATCATTGTAGCCGGGAGATTTTAAAGATTCACCTGTTTGTAGTATCTATGCCTCTGAACCGAGCAGGATGACTGCCCCACAGTGAGACAATCATCCTGCTCGGGAAAAAATCATCCCAGAAATTTTATTAGATGAGAAAGAAAAACATCCGGCTGCTCAAAAGAAGGGACATGCGCGCAGCCTTCCATGGTCACTTGCTTCGCGGCAGGTATACGCTCCGCCGTTTCGCGGGCAGCCCGCCGCACTTCCGGGTGATCCAGCGAACCGGCCACAACCAACACAGGGCATTTGACCTCTTCCAGCCGGGTGATTGCCGGCGGGGTCAACGGGTTGGCTGGCTGCATATCGGCTATCAGGAAGGTTTTGCGCTCTACCGGAATACGATTGATTTCCAGCGCCTTGTTACGCAATTCAACATCTACCTGGTCCGGTTCGCGAAACATACCGTCAACCCAGATACGGATCTGAAGTTCACAGGCTCGGTCCACATCTCCGTTTTGTACTTCATTAAACATCTCAAACAGGTAGCGGGGTGGTTCGCCCTGCATATCAAACCCGCTCGGTGGTGTGTCGACCAGGGTGACTGACCTCACCAGGTCCGGGCGTTCCAGGGCCAGGTCAAGGCTCATCTCCCCGCCCATTGAGCAGCCCACCATGTGTGCCTGTGTAATGCCGAGTTGATCCAGCAGGCGTGCCAGGTCAGCGCGCCGGCAGACAGGCCCGGTCGCGGGGTCAGATTTGCCAAAGCCGCGCATGTCATAGCGGATGACCCTGAACTTCCGGGCCAGCGGTTCCCAGATCCCATCAAACATCCGTCTGTCCAAAAAACCCGCGTGAGATAACACCACCGGGATGCCTTCTCCCGCCGATTCATAGTACAACTTCCCGCCGTCGATCTCTACATAACCTTCTTCTGTATGGGTCATTTCAAATGCCTTTCCTTTTGTGATATAGTCTTATCTTAATCACAAAAGGTGACATCTAATGTCACCATAAAGGAATGACTATTATGCGGGCTGACCGGTTGCTTTCCATCATCCTGTTGCTGCAAACGCGCGGTAAAATGACCGCCGGCGAACTGGCCGGCGAGCTTGAAGTCTCACGCCGGCAGATCCTGCGGGATGTGGACGCGCTGTCACTGGCCGGGATACCCGTCTACTCAGAAAGCGGCCGCGGCGGCGGGATCGCCCTCGTTGACGAATACCGCACCTCACTGACCGGCTTGAATCAATTTGAAGTACAAAGCCTGATAATTATGAACAACAACCATGCCCTGCGGGAGGTCGGCCTGGGTAATGCCGCGGACCAATTATTGATGAAGTTGCTCGTGTCGTTGCCAAACGCACAGCGCTCCACGGCAGATCACATCCGGCAGCGGTTGTTGATCGACCCGACCTGGTGGTGGCATGATCCGGATATGCCGGCTTTCTGGGACGACCTGCAAAAAGCGGTATATGAAGACCGGATGATCGAAGCAACCTATGAAAATTACAACGGAGAAGTCACGGATAAGGTTCTGGCGCCATACAGCCTGGTCTGCAAATCCAGCCTGTGGTATTTGATTGCCGAACGTGAAAGCGAATTACGCACATACCGGGTCAGCCGCTTCCATTCCATCCATATTTTGGATAGTTCTTTCACCAGGCGGTCGGACTTTGATTTGCCGAAATACTGGAAAATTCATCTAAAGGGTTTTGTTGAAGATTTTTCTGACCACAATTATGTTTTCCGCATTCACCCTGATCTCATTACCACGCTTAATTCACTATTACCCGGGCGGTGGAAAGTCTCCGGTGAAGCAGACGGGCGGGGCTGGCTCACCGTGTCAATTAACCTGGATTCTGATATTATGGCCGAAATGCTGGCGTTCGGGCTTGCCGGTTCGGTGGAGATACTCGAACCAGCCGGGTTGAGGGGAAAAATCCTGGAACAGGCACGCAAACTATCCGGATTATGACATTGGAAAGCAAATGCGTGTTTTCTACAAAAGAAAATATTGATGATTCTCGAAATCCATCCACCCTAAGTGTTGTACAATCATTCAGACCAGTTTTGGCGATGGCAGTATGCGGTTTTACATTCCAACCGCTACGAAAATCCAATAGGAAACAAATCGTATAACATCCAACCGGTATGACGGAACACGAGCTGTAGTATGACCACAAACATCCCGCCTGACGATGGTATTTCCACGCAAATCCAGAGACACAAAATAGCCTTTGAATGGCTTGGCCGGGTTTTGTTGATCCTTGGGTTGGGCACGGTGCTTCTATATGGTCAGACCAACCGCCTTACCTGTGTCAGGCAGACTGATGGAGGGGTCGATTGTACAACGCAGGTGTTCTGGTTTGATGTTCTTGTTCTCTCCAGTCCAGAATTTATTCAAGATGTAATTCAGGCCGAACCTGCCATATCGTGCAACTCGGTTGGACGATTCAGCCAGTATGAATGCGAATTTACTGAAGTAAAACTTAGCGGCGGCGGAAAGTCGCTGCTGATTGGATCAGAGTTCTTAAACACACAAACTGCACGTGAAACCGGTGACAGGGTAAATGGTTTTCTGCAACACACTTCAAATCAGTCACTGGTCATAAGCAACGGGAATTTTTGGACCACATTGCAGGGATTGGTTTGCGTAACTCCACCATTCATAATTCTTGGATCATTGTTGATCCGTGGACAACGATTGCTATTCCTTTTGCTCCCGAAACATAAACATGCCCCGGATCAACGTTGATGATTTTATATCGGTCACCAGTTGCGGCATTCTCAAGCATCTTGTAAAGGCGAATTGATACCCTCGCGATAAAGGCGATTAAAAAGCCCGGTCAATCATCCGTTGCCGGGCTTTTAAAAGCTATATGGTTACCTTATACTTCTGGAACGTTTATTTCACTTCGTCCAGCAGTTTGCGTTCGCCCTGTAATTCCCGGATCCCCGTGACATTCTGGGTTACTTCCATGGTTCCGAGGAATTTTCCTTTTTCATCGCGTACCGCATAGTAGCGGATATGGATCATCTGGCTTTCCTGATCCTTTGTTGGTTTGGTCTGCAGCCAGAATTCAGCCGTATCCCGTGTTCCGGCCCGGAAATCCTCAAGAATTTCAAAGACGATCTGAACACTATCTGGTGAATGGCAGTTCATTACATTGCGCCCGATGATATCGGGGGTACGCTCAAACACCCGGTTTTTACCGCCTGAATAGAAGCGTACATCGTTGCCTTCGTCCACGAATGTGATGTCAACCGGCAGATACCGGAAGATCTGAGTGAGCTGTTCGGCTGTCAGCGCGCCTAC
>CAYOKC010000036.1:3546-29404 GCA_964404415.1 uncultured Leptolinea sp.
ATCAGGCTCTTCCAAAACCGTTCAACCGCGGCTGTTGCAGCCAGCGTGATTGAATTTTTCCTGAAAACCAACCGGTTCGCGGCAATTCCGAAGCCGGTTTGGGCAACGGTGACGCCAACAGTCCGCGGCATTCCTCCGCGATATGGCCGGCTGACGTTCCTCCGTTCTGCACCGGCATTAACCGGTTGACTTCCTCGAGGTCAAGGTAGGAATACACTTCCTTACCCAACGCCATACCAATGTAGGTAACGGTAGAAAACTGCGTGACCAGCACAGAACAGTTCGCGATCATCTCGTTTACGTTGCCATCCTGGAATACATGCGCCCCGGGCGCCAGTCTCTCAATTTCACGCCGTGACCGCCGCTCCTGTTCCGCCGGGTGCAGCTTGAAGATCACCTGACGGCCATTGGCTATCTCCATAACCTTCCTTATGAACCCCTCACGGTCATCACGCTGAAATGTTTCACGGGTGGGTGACGTGGCGGCAAGAACATAATTGCGATATGGAAAATCATTCCTGGTAAAAGTTTGCACATTGTCAAAATTGGGTATGCCGGTGACTACCAGCTTTTCAGCCGGAATACCCTTACGGATGAACAGATCGCGGTATCCGGGGGAGGCTACACAAAACCGGTGATACGCGTTTGACAACCCGAACGAAGCTGTATTGGCAATATAGCGGGGTAACCCGAGCAGCCTTACACCGGCATAACGGATGCCTTCGGGTTCAGTCATTCCTTCCTGCACCAGAAGCAGACGTTTGCCGTGCAGGTTTTTCTGTACCAGAAGGTCGGTGCACATCACAACCAGGTCATAATTATCGCGTTTACCACCCGGGTCAACCAACACTTTCTTTTCGCTAAGGAATTGCCGGACCCTGCGTGACAGCCTGTTTCCTGCCGCCGTGTTTTCCATCAAACCAAGGCGGTTCAAAATCGCGGTAAAACCTTCAAGGTAGAATGGCGTGAAATAACAGTAATGTTCGGGCAGTTCCCGGGCTATGCTGTACATCTGGGTTGTCTGGTTCAACGTACCGCAGATAAACAGGATATTCTTACCCATGATGACCCTATCCTTTCAACCCTTATTCCCAACGGGATAACCAACAGATCCCCGGGCAGATCGGGAAATGGGATTGACTGATTTCCGGGGAGTACCTGTAAAACTACCTGTTGTCACTCTTCTATTTTGCCGATCGTTTGTTAAGGCTTCATCAAGGAGTGTTTAATATTTGGTTTTTGATTATTCAAATCTTTGTTTTAAAAACAAAAGAGCTGTCCATCGGTGGAAAGCTCTTCTACATAAATTATGGCTGATCGTTTATTCCGGTGTTTTCCCCTTGTTATAGATCAAGCACCATATGCGGAATGGCGCGTCCCCATTCAGAGACCACATCACCAACCTTCCGGCAGCCCATATGCGTATAAAAAGGCTCCGCGTTGGGGTCGGCCGCGAGTTCCAGTTGACCTGCCCCTGCTTTTCTCGCCTGGTCGATGGCATGTTCAAAAAGGATCCGCCCCATACCTCTGCCGATGTATTCCGGAAGCACCCACAGGTCTTCCAGTTCAGCCACTGGCTTTCGGTTTGTCACACGGTACCACCCGATGACTGTATCCCCCTCGCACCCTTTGAATACCAGATCCTCCTCAACCGCCTGCGGTGTGATGATCGCCGACTGCGCCCACTGAGAGATCAATGCCTCCGGGTAACCCCAGTAACTTTTCGAAGCGACCGCGATCTGTTTTAACAAATCCGATTCGCCCGGTACAGCCCTGATAATCACAATCGTCATAATGCCACCCTGGAAATATACGACTTCCCTGCAAGAGATTTACCAATTAATCTCACTGAAAGAGGTTGACCGGTTACTGTTTGGACATAAGAAACCGGAGTAATTCACCGTAACCATTAATCCGTAGATCAGGCTCTACTTCACCCGATCCCCCGCCAAACAGGCAGGTAAAAACTCCCGCCGTCTGACCGGCCTGGATATCGATCCCGCGATCTCCCACTGTGAGTGTTTCTGCCGTCGCGATATTAAACATCCGCAGCGCGGCGTCAAACGCGGCCGGATCTGGTTTGCGGGGATAGCCGTCATCGCGGGTGACGCTGCCCGCGAACAAATGTGACATGGTATACGCGGTCAGAAGTTCGTCCAATCCACCCCGCCCGCGGTGGGTGACAATGACATTCTGCCCACCTCTCTTCAGGATGAATTCACACACATCCACCACACCGGGAAATGGCGGCTGGTCTTCAGGGCGAACCCGGTCATAATGAAGGTCAAAGGCCCGGTCAATATCTTCCGGATCCACCTGATACTCAGCAGACAATGACGCCACACAAAAGCTGAGGGATATTTTTGCCATGTCGAAAACCCGATCCCGCGGCACTTCTTTTCCCAGGTCTTTCATCGCGGCCACGTATGCCGCGGCTATCGCCGGGTAGGTGTCAAACAGGGTGCCGTCCACATCCCAGATGATATTCTTAAACATGGTTTCTCCCGTTTTCCTCATCACCGTTTATTTGCTCCCTGCGCCGTTGGGGTTCAATCATGCACCATTTTCTGCCTTTTGCCGCGCTCTTCTTCAATCAGTCGTTGGTACTCATTTTCACTGAGTTCTGTTATGTGTTCCAGATCAACGGGTGGAAAAAGCGAGCGCCATATCCATTCAAACGTGATAAAGCAATCCTGTCCCGCGTCATATTCCACTAACTTCAGTTTGCCTTCTTCTGACCGTATGATCTTCACGGGTTTTTGCTGCACCAGGTAATACCTGGGAGTTTGAAGGTGCGCGTACCAATCTCTGATTTCAACAAGGCAGCGATCGAAATCATCTTTTGATACCCGGCCGATCTCACCGGACAGACTTACCAGGTTGATATAAGACAGGCAGCCTTCGAACTCATCGGTCTCCATGTTGAATTTTCGCACATCCGGAAAGCGGCCGGCTACCGGAAGGGCCATGACCGGCAGCTTATTGATGATGTAGTACCGGGGAACTTCAAGATGGCACAGTTCTCTCAGACGTTCCACGTAGGAATGAAATTCAGATTCAGATATTGATTCGATGTTGTCATGGCTCTGATAGAGCGTTGCCAGGGATATGACGCCCGGTACAAACTCACCCGTTTCGAGTTTGTATGTTAAGACGTCCACCTGCTTCCCGGTATATATCACCTTGGAAGGTAATCCGCCAAAACCAATGTAATAATCCGTGCGATTCAAACCATCCGCCTGCTGAATTCTAAATGGAGTCTCAAACCGGTTACGATACGAGCAAGCCTGATCCCGCCGTCATTTTACCGCAGACATCCACCCTTAGCAGGCGGTTAAACCTACTCCGTATCCATAAATCATTACCAACCTTCAACCGGCGGTCCGACTGTTTAGAGCCGCGGGATCAACACCGGAGTATTTTTCTTGTATTCTTCATAGTCTGCCTGCCCGCCCCATTTTGTATCGGCTTTCTTTTCAAGCAGCGGGATCCCGCTGACCCTGGTGAGCAGCAGGGTGACAAATACCGGTGAGATCAACGCGATCCACTGCCAACCCTGCAGAACAGGGAGGGCGATGACCGCGATGCCCACCCAGAGGGTGATCTCGCCGAAGTAATTCGGGTGGCGGGAGCGTGACCATAAGCCGGTTCGGATAAACTTGCCCTTGTTTTCGGGCATCGCGTTAAAGCGGCTTTTCTGGGTGTCGGCTGTCACTTCGATGGCGAAGCCGATGATCCAGATGATCAGTCCAATGATGGCGAACGCGTCGATGTCTTTTTTGACGCTGGAGGTGATGGCTACCCAGGCAGCAGCGGCCGTGAAGGTGACCCACAACGCCTGGATGGTCCAGACATTGAGGAAGCGGATAAAGGACGGTTTGATCTCGTCAAAGCGGTCATCCTTACCGGCTTTCTTGATACGGGTGAACAGGAATGTACCGAGACGGATCGCCCAGGCCAGAACCAGCACAAAAAGCAGGGTTGACCGCAAATCCACGCCCGGCGTTACCAGGAACGCGAACGCTGTCAGCGAAATGTATGTGAGGCTGCCGGTGAGGTCAAAATACTGCTCCGTCTGTTTGAGGAAAGACGGGATGAAGACCAGCCACTGGATGACGAATGCCAGCCCCACCGTCAACGCGAAGACCGGGTAGCCAGCAAACATAGAGCCATTCTGGCTGCCGGCCAGCGCCACCAGAATACCCACGATGATTAAAAGTGGAAATGCGATAAGTGACCGTTGGTCGGTTTTTTTCATGCTGATTTTCTCCCTGCGCGAACATCGATTGCATCGAACTACTTATATTTTTATTGTACACAATACAGGAATTGGATGAATAACCTTCTACAAGGTACGACTTCTATGTGATGCCCACAACCGGAATCAAAGGTTTTTTCCATTCGTACTACGTTTTGGCAGCCGGTTGGATGAAGCCGGGATCTGTGGGTAGAAATTATCCGGGAGTAACTGTACTGAATTTGCGCAGTTATTAAGGTGAAGGTCAAAATACTCTATAGGGGATGGCTTCAGGCAGGTTTTTGCTGTATCCACCTGATAACAGACTCATTAGTCCTCATACAGTTCCAATGGAAGCCCGTCAGGATCGCTTAAGAAGGTGAACCGTTTGCCGGTAAGTTCGTCCACGCGGATGGGTTCTGAAATAACGCCTTTTTCATTCAATTCAGCAACCGCTTCGTCCAGATCGTCCACAGCAAACGCCAGGTGACGCAGTCCCCTGGCCTCCGGGTAGCTCAATCGTGCCGGAGCGTCAGGAAACGAGAACAATTCGATTTGGTATCTGTCACCAACGGCCAGATCCAATTTGTACGAGTCGCGGTCAGCCCGGTAATGCTCGGAGATGATGGAAAATCCAAGTGTTTCGGTGTAGAACTTTTTGGAGCGCTCATAATCCGAGCAGATTATGGCGATGTGGTGAATTGAAATGATTTTCATACTGAATAATGTTTTGCTTCGTTTTCCTGAACATGATCCGGTGCAATTGAGATGTGGTGGGATCAAAATCGATCCCACCTTACATTTTTTCCTAACTACTCCCGCAAAATCTTTTCCATCTTCCAGCCCCTGGCAAGCTCATCGATCAGCTTGTCCAGATAACGGACATTCCGCGTCAATGGATCTTCGATCTCTTCCACGCGTATGCCGCACACCACACCGGTGATCAGCGAACAGTTCGGGTTCATGGCCGGCGCCTGGGCAAAGAAGGTCTCAAAATCGTTGCCAGATTCGATTTGGGCCTGCAAGCCAGCCGCATCATACCCCGTCAGCCAGCAGATGACGTGATCCACCTCGTCTCTGGTGCGGTTCTTCCGCTCCGCTTTTTGCACATACAACGGGTAAACTCCCGCGAATTTCATTTCAGATAGTTTAGCTCTGGGCATTTTTGTTACTCCTGAAAACCAATTCTTACTTATTTGTCTTCCCCAGCACGGGCTCTATATCGTTGACACGGTGGTACCGGCAGTGGCCGTCAAGGTCATTGGGCCATTCCGGCCTGTGCTCGCGGCTGCTGAACCAGGTTTCGGGCGCGGATTGCAGCGCGGCCTGCACCTCTGCCTGAACCTGGCGGTGCCAGTCAAGCACGTCCCGCGCGGACCGGTCACGCCAGCGTTCGTAAATGACGCGGTTTCCATCCGCCCAGTTGAGGCCCTTCTCTTCGGGCGGCACGGGCAGGTGTTTGATCTTGCGTATCGTGTCCGCTTTCCAGTGGGTGATGTGCGCCACGGTGTCTTTGACCGTCCACGCGTCTTTATCATCCGGCCGGGGAACACGGGCATTCCACTGTGTATCCGTCAGGCGGCTGACCAGTTGGTCAAGCCGGCTATATTCATCGATGGTGCGCTGGATCACATCGTCACGGGTATGCCGCATGTTATTGACCTTTCACCAAATATCGCGCCCATGGGTAGGATGGAAGATTTCTGCGATGAGATGCGCCTACAGGTTAGTATATAAGATTCATCTTGCTTCGGTGATCAACTGTATAACAGGCTGACTAAATCATCGTTATAAGGAAATCAAGTCACATTGTTTTCCTTATTTCTTTCAGGGTTTTCGTATCAGATGTAATTTACTATAAATGTAATGGTATATTGACATAATGTAAAGTTTGTAATACATTTTAATGATGAACAAAAAACAATACAAACTGCTTCGAATTATCATTGCGGCCTTTATCTGCGCGATTGTAGCACTGGCTATTGCCGGAAATGATGTTCTCCTGTTGGCTGCCGGCGTTATCACCGGTGTGGTTTTCCTGTTTTTTCTGGGCTCAAAAAGAAACACCGGGTTTGACGAGCGGGCGGTAGCCGTACGGGAAAAAGCTGCCCATCTGACCTACATTATTTTTGCGCCGACCATCGGGATCAGCGCGCTGATCATGCTTTTCCCTTCCCACAGCAGCCTCGCGGTTTTTGCCAAAGGTGACTTTACTTTCCTCGAATCGCTGGGGATCGTTTTCGCCTGCCTCACCCTGTTCCTGATCATACTCTACGCTCTATCCACCCATTTTGTTAATAAACAGTACGGGGGCGGCGACCATGAAGAATAGCCTCAAGGTCTTTCGAGCCATGAATGATCTGACGCAGGAACAGTTGGCAGAAAAAATAGGGGTAACCAGACAGACAGTCATCGCGATTGAAAACGGGAAATACGCACCGTCACTAGGGTTGGCCTTCAAAATTGCCCGTCTTTTCAACGTGACAATCGAAGATGTATTTAATGACGAGGGTGGAAATGATGAAGAGTAGACAGATAAAAAACCTCGCTATATATGTATTCAGCGTCGGTATCAGTATTTTCCTATTGATATTCATTGTTGCCTGCTCGTGGATTGGGAACGAAGTCAAAAGCAATTGTGTCAGGGCCCGACTCGAGTATGGGGGTGATTGTGTTGATTCGCTGGTCAAATTGCTGGATGATGAAACCAAAGGGTATAAAGCCAGAAATGACGCGATATGGGCACTGGGGCAACTGGGTGACAGCCGCGCTTTACCGGCGCTATCGAGTCACTACACAGGCGTCATTCCAGCCCGCGAACCCCTGGACCAGACCATCAGTCAATATGAACTGAATAAAGCCATCAAGCTTGCCAACGGGGGCACCAACATCATTGCCTGGACATGGAGGGGGAGACTTACAAAATTTCTACAGGCGCCTGAGCGGAAGATAAAAACTGAAGCCATTGTTGTGGCTGAAAACACAGACCCGTATTACAGCCTGGCACAAAAGATCGCGAAAGAAGACGGGCTGGAAATTGAGAAAAGTATTGATGCCGCCCTGCAAAGAGATCCCAGACACATAATCTTTGTATCGTCACCCGAAAA
The DNA here is from genome assembly GCA_964404415.1 of uncultured Leptolinea sp. Taxonomy (GTDB): domain Bacteria; phylum Chloroflexota; class Anaerolineae; order Anaerolineales; family Anaerolineaceae; genus Leptolinea. The sequence goes on from CAYOKC010000036.1 coordinate 10,891, forward strand.
CCTGACCTCTGAAAGATTGTCAATAATCGGAAATCTGTTTCAAAAACAGGATTATTTCCCCGGTCTTGGCATCATCAGCGGTTCCACTATGGATAAAGCAGAGCGGCTATGGTCAAACCGGAACCTGGCCAGGAGCGGGAATGACTATCTGGGCGGCGATGTGGATATCCTGCAAATGGTCGATGCTCCAACCATCTACACTATCAACGATAAAAACCGGGAGCCGGCGCCTTTAACAAAAGAAAATCTGCTCACGTCTCTAAAACAGGCGGATTATTTTTACTGGGCACGTCACACCGGGCCGAAAGACTGGTCATGGAATGAAGGAAGCGCCGATTGGGACGAGAATGACCAGTTGCTCGCGGCGGATATCCCGGAGCTAAAACCTGCCGTCATCTACAGCCTGACCTGCAGTTCATTCCGTCCGTGGGTTGAGAACTCCATTGCCATTGGCTTCGTTGACCGCGGCGCCGCGGCATTCCTGGGTTTCATGAATACCCCGCACACAGCCTCAACCATGAGGGAGGGTTTAACCGTTCCGGGTATCACTTCATGGAGTGAATTTCCGTTGGGGCTGGTGGCGCAAATCCACAATAAAGAAGCCGCGAAATCTGTCTTCAGGTTGCCCCAACTTTTTATGCTGGGCGATCCGCGGATTTACCTGTCAAAAGAACCGCCCTATCAGATTACATCCGACAGTTCGATTGAGGCTGGGAAAAGGATCATCAAGGGTACATCAGGCCGGACCGGGATACTGGCTGTGAAGGTTGACGGCGGTGCCAGGTACGGCTTTATATCCGTCAAGGGATTGTCGGCCATCAGTAAAACAGATATTTTCTATAACAACAAACTTCAGATGACGCCCCTTGGCGAAGATATGTATGTTCTGCTCCTGCATCATGGCGGCAACTTTGAGTTGGAGCTTCAGCCGGATGCGCCTTTCGGATGGAACGTTACGGATGCCATTCATGATGCGTTTGACTTTTCCTGGGTGGTTCTCTGGCTCAGTACCTATGCTGACAGCAACCCCCGGATTCACCTGATATCCATTCTCGCCTTTATCTGTATCACTCTCTTTATAACCGTAAAACACAAGACTCCGCTCAAAGAATACAGGGGGATATTCATTACCGCACTGGTTTTTACACTCGCGCGCCTGGGATACTTCCTGTTGCGCGTGGACGCGTACTCCGTCAGCGCGAATCGGATTGATTATTCACCGCTGCAGCTCGCAATTGGTTGCCTGGGTGTCTTTTCGGGTATTGCCGGCGGGTTGATGGTCATGCGCGACGGCAAGAAACCCGCCGTCAAACTGGCTGGCCTGCTGTTTGCCGTTCTGCGTGAATTCTGGATGGCGGTATTTTATCTCGGGTTCACTACCCTGCTAAATTGCGTCACCCCGATCACGCGAAACACCGGGACGTGGTTGTTAAGCTATGACAATTTCTGGCTGGCTTTTATCGTCTTGACGGTTGAGGTTCTGATGATCCTGGTTGTGTATCGATATTCGGTCAAAACCAGGGCACCAGGAACCGCCAACGCATCCTGACACCTCTCCCCGCCAGCTTTCAGGGGCTTTGCACATCAGAGGCGTTTTCTCTGATGGCAAAGCCTTCCTGACAACTCCAGCCGGAAGGCTTAATACCAGATCAGAGATTCAACGGTCATTGGTTCTGTGTCAGATTGCCACAAGCGACCCGACTGCCATCAATATAAGGCTGAGCAGCGCGAGGACCAGCATGGCAGGGTCACCCCACCGCCCGAGCTGCCAGCCGGGTTCCTTGACCGAGCCAGTCTGGCGGGCTTTCCAGTACATGGGGATGGTGATCAGGGCGACAACGATAGCCGTGGCGCCAGCCGCCAGCCGGAGAAAGTCAAGGAACTGCCACACCCCGACCCACAAGATCAGCAGTGACGGCAGCGTGGCCAGCAGCCACGCCCACCGGTTCGAGAGGCCGGTGCGCTCGCGCAGAATGTCTGCCAGGGCAAGCGAAACCGACCAGTAACTGGTGACCAGGGCAAAGATGATAAACAGCGAACCGGTGACGCCCGCCCAGGCACCCATACTTTCTGCCATGCCAATGACTGCAACTTCGGTGACACGCGCCGAAATACCCAGCGCGATCAGGGCGACGATCAGGGTGAGCAGGCCATTGATTCCCAGTCCGATCATGATGGCGCGAACCGCGCCGCGGTGGTCCGTCCCCAGGCCTTTCACCACCTGGGGCACACTGTAAAACGTCCACAGGGCGTACATCACCATGCCATACAGCGCCAGCCATTGTGTGCCCGACCCGCCAATCCCGAAGTTCAGATGAAATGGCAGCGGAATTGCCCCGATACCGAGAATGGTGACTATGCCCACCAGGATGATCGTCCCGTAACGTTCGGCAATGCCAACTGCCTTAAGACCGAAGAACACCACCCCGGCCGAAATGATATAGATAAGGAACTCCGCCAGGTGACGGTCGATTCCCGCCAGACCGGCCAGTATTTCACCCGCGCCGGAAACGTATGCCGCCAGGTTTGCCAGGAAGGCGATACTCAACAGCGCGAAAACCGACCAGAGCAGCCACTGGCCCACCCGCCCGTTCAGCACGTACAGGCGCATCAGTTCCACGATCTGCATATCGCGCCCGGTGCGGAAGAGCACTTCCGCAAGCATCAGGTGGATCAGTGTGCTGGCCGCCCAGGCGACCGGCAGGATGAGCGCGAGGCCCAGAAAACCCACCCGTTCGGTGAGGAACGGCACCGCCATGATCCCGGCGCCCACGCCGGCGCCGACCATCAGCGAGGTTGCTTCCCATTGGGTCAATCGATGTCCCGTCATGGCTTTGTCCTTTCGAGTCCAGAGTTGTTACAGGGTGGCGATTTCAATATACGGAACACGGCTGTCAACCCGGCTGACCACACCGTCATCCCATGAGAGGGCGAAGAGGTCGCTATGATACGTCACATGCAGATAGCGTTTGACAACCGGCAGCAGCGGATCGCCATCCGCCAGGCCGAGCATCAGGTAGGCTTTACCGCGTGCATACGCTGTATTTACACAGGCCGGCAGCAACGCCCGCATTATGGCAGGGTCACCGCCAACCACGCAGATACACGAGGCGAACGCCAGCGGCATCACCTGCCCCGGCGGGGTGAGCGGCCTGGCGCCCATCAAGCGTGCAGCCAGGTCATAGACCGGGCGCACGCGGCGCAGCATCGGTCCGTAGGAATCGATGATGTCCTGCTTGTAGGCAGACTGGTCCCAGACGGCCATCACACCCGCGATCTTCCCGTCCCGGTGGGCCACCATAATATCTTCCGGTGACAGCCCGCGCAGGCGTGAACCGCCGCTGAAATCTTCCAACGAATACGCTGGGAAGAACTGTTTAAACGGGCCGTTTTCACGTAAAAAGTTGACGATCTCCGGCAGCGTTTCCGCAGACCCCGGCATCACATCAATGCCCGGTGTGTGTTTCTCTTTCACCGGGCGCAGCAGGATGGCGCAGGTGGTGATGCCGCTGACGTGCCGCACATGCAAGCCGGCTGGCGGCCGTGACCCGGCCAGCAGCAGCCGGGCGCGCGGGTTGTCACTGGCGATCACCCCGAAATACAGCATCCCCGGCGGGCTGGCCAGGCGGAACATCTCCGCGCCCATATTGACCAGCCAGCGCCCGCGGTATTCCGGCGCGATGCGGATCTGACCGATATACCCCAGCTTCTCCTCCCGCCCGTTGACGAATGCCCTGCTTTCCGCGCGGCATGCTATCCCCGCCAACTCCCCATTGGATTGGTGACGGGCCACCAGCACGTCACACGGGTCACCCATAATGCCGGCGCCCAGGAAGTAATCGGGTTCGCGGGCAAAGCGCACCGCCACCGCGCCCGGCATGGCCACCGAGCCGATCAGCGCGCGGATATCCGGTTCATCCTCCGGCCGCGACCAGCGGACATCAAACTCGGGGGCGGTTGTCACCGCACCCCCAGGCGCATATTCTGACGCTTGAACGCCTCGCGCCGGTATAAAGGATTGTAGGCGCAGTAGGTGGCAAAACGATACAGTGACGCCATATTCGTTGACGGGTCCAGCGCGCGTGTGAAAATGGACGGCCAACTGCTCCAGCGTTTGCGGCAGTCCCAGCCGGCTTCGGTCAACTGGTCGGCGGTCATGCGCGCCGGTTTGAATGCCGCGTGATTGAAACGGTAATCGGGGTGCAGCCACCAGCGCCCGTCATACAGCAGCCGGCCTTCCTCTTTGAGCCGGTCATAGAACGGGGTGCCCGGGTAGGGCATCAACACGTTGAAGGCGGCGAAGGTGAAATGGTTCGCGATCCCCCACTCGCAGGTTTCCAGAATTGATTCGACCGTGTCGTGGTCATACCCCAGGGCGAACGCCGCCCAGGTCTGCAGATGATGCGCGCGCAGGGCGGCGACCGACTCGGCATAGCCGTCAAACGCGGCCAGGTTGGCGGATTTGCGCATCTGGCGCAGGTTGTCGGCATTCAGACTTTCGAACCCGATGACGTTGCCCAGGCAGCCGCTTTCCGCGAACAGGCGCAGCATTTCGGGGTCGCGGGTGTGGTCCAGGCTGGATTGTGACACCCAGCGGACCTTCAGCGGAATCAACGCGCGCAGTAATTCTTTGACCGCTTCGGGGTTGGCCACGAAGTTATCGTCCACAAAGAAGATCTCTTTGCGGGGCAGGGCTTCGATCTCGGCGACCACCTCGGCAACAGGCCGGTAATAGTGACAGTGGTCAAAATATTTCGTCACCGCGCAAAACTCACAGGTGAAGCGGCAGCCGCGCCCGAACTGCATCAGGCTGACGGGCAGGTACTTCTTTCCTTTATACAGGTCGCGGCGGGGCATCACCCCCGGCTGGGGGATACCGGGAATTCCAACATAGCGCGGCTGCAGCCGGCCGGCATGCGCGTCCGCCACCACCTTTGGCCACACCGCTTCGGCATCGCCGGTGATCACGGAATCCGCGTGCTCCGCCACCTCATCGGGGATCAGGGTGGCATGCATGCCGCCCATCGCCACCTTTACCCCTCGGGCGCGGTATTCGGTGGATATCTCATACGCCCGGCGGGCGGTGAAGGTTTCAATGTTGATAGCCACCAGATCGGTAGGCTCGTCATAGTCGATCTCGTCCACTCTGTCATCGAGCAGGCGGCAGTCAACGCCCGGCGGGGTGAGTCCCGCCAGGATGCCCAGGGAGAGGGGTTCCATGCGGGCTTCGTCAATGAAGCGCTCGCCCTCCCGCAGGCTGCCCAGGGTGGGCTTAATAAAGGTGACCTGCACCCAGCCGCCGTCCCGAATGATGGTTCATAGTTTCATCATTATACAGATTTCAGGGGCGGGGCGAGGGGGTTGCTATTTCACGCCAACAACATCCAGGATAGCCTTTGGGTTTCTATCGGCCACACGCAACAGCACCATCGCGGGGCCTTCCGGTACCCGGCGACCCTGCTCCCAGTTGCGCAGGGTGCGTACGCTGATTCCCAGCATGACGGCAAATTGCTCCTGCGTGAGGTTATATTTTTCGCGGATATGTTTGATATCCAGGCTGTTATAAGGAAACTTGCGTGATGGTTCTTGTTCGCCGCGCAGGATATTACTGCCTTCTTTTACACTATCCAGTAATTCATTGAAAAGATCGTCTTTCATGGATATTCCTCCTCAATAATCCGCCGAAGTACCTTTAATTGATCATTTGTCAGGTTTTCCTGTTCGTTTTTGGCATACATCAACAGCATCAAAATCTGATCTTTCCTGACAGCCCAATAGTAAATTGTTCGAACACCACCCCGTTTACCGCGCCCTGCAAGTGACCATCTCACCTTTCGCAATCCACCACTCCCAGGAATAAGGTCACCCAAATCAGGGCGGGTGACTAGAGCCAGTTGAAGTTGACGATATTCTTCCTCAGAGAGCAGGTTTAGAACCTGGCGGGTGAAAATACTGGTCTCGATGATGAGCATGATGTTGTTCCTAATAGTATAGTACGCCATTGGCGCACATATGTCAATGTATTAACTACAAATATCAGTCCGTTGATCAGAATCTTGCATTAACGTGATCCGCTAGCCCCCATAAAGAACAAGTAGCGAGAATGCGCGCACATCCCAACGATTACGCTTTCCGGATATACCGGAAAGAACACACCGAGTCACCATTCGCAATCGTTTCTTTTCTCTCCAGCTTCAGATGAGGCATAGCCGCCGCGGTGACGTAATCCACGGCACATGCCGCGGCGCAAATTCCGGGGGCTTGATTGAGGGAAAGCCATTGGAACAGCCCGCACGCCGTCATATCGGCGGCCACATACGCCCCTTTTTCATCACGGATAACGGCCTGCCAGCCCATGGGTTCGTTCCTGTATTTGAAGTAACCCTGCATGAGTTTCTGGAGAAATGAATATTTCCCTATATTGGCATAGGCAAATTTCATAACCGGATGCATATGTTCCAGGTCATAACGGCCGAGGTGGTCGATGATCCGGCGGACGAGGTCCATAGCCCGGGCATCTGAGTAGGAATAGTGGTGAATCAGGGTCTTATATACTGCCAGCAGAAACGGCCCATAACTGAAATTGCCCTGATTGTTCCTGTCTTTCAAAAAGGGTATGGTGACAGAGAAATCGTCAAATTCCTGCAGGGCGTATTCTTTGAATTGTTCGAAGTTTTCTGTGCCGAATGTGTCGTCAATAACCGGGCGGGTGGCTGTCAACTTGCGAAGCAGGTCAGCGCGCAGGCGTTGGATGTATTGAATTCTATTCATCTTGAAGTTTCTTTCTTGTTACAATCGGTGTAAAGAATAAAGAACCGGCAGCGCGATGGGTGCGGACAATTTTTTCAACCCCTCATTATACGTTGATAGCCGGGGCGACTCATATTAAGGGGATGTGCTTAAAATCGAGCACTTTCTACTAACTAAGAGTTTTGTAGGATTTTACCCAACCTATTTTATATTCCGGATCTATTTCGTATAATTTTGATTTAATTGGCTCAGAGTTCAAGCCAATTCTTTGGCAATATTTTCTTAAAACCTCAACATACCAATTATCAGCTCTTGGATCAACAATAATACTTTCAATAAACAAATTTGAATTTACTGGTAAACCAATATAAGATGCTTTTTGGAATGAAGGATTTACAACACTATTATGGGTTAAAAACCTAACTTCCTTTTCATGAACAAATGCATACCTTTTTAGTAGGGCATTACCAAAGGGAGATTGAAATGATTTGATTTTTTCAAAAGCCTCTTTCATTGTTTTAAAATATTTAACTTTTCCAAGATACCATCTTTTTACATCACCAATTAATTCAAACTTACGAACTGATGTTGAAATTTGAAGACCAGTTTTGTTTGGAGAATAAATCCGCCACATCGCATCTGATTCTTTTGCTAAACTCCAACATAATCCATATATATCTTGATGAAATGAATACAGCCGCTCAACTCTTACGCCTTTATCATCTACTGTTGGCAATTTTGAAAGTATGGCCTCCCATTTATAATCCCAAATATTAATATTGGATAAATTAATCCGGTTTGTTTCAACAAAAGCCATAAACGATTCTATTGACATGTACCTATAGAGCTTTGTATTTGCGCGTAATGTCGATTCAATCTTGAATTCACACATTTTTCACCTTTATTCAAATCGAGAAGTTCTCAAAATCCCATGAAAATATATTAACCAAAATGAGAAGAGGATAATAGCTACTTTTCTGTCGGGTTTGAATTGGAGAGGAAAATTCCACTTTTTGTTTTTTTCCACAACAGCCAACAGACCACTTTCCAGCACAATAGCTACAAGAACAAGCAAGAAAGTGATGAAAGTTGAATGACCCCTCTACTATGATGTTATTTAATAAATTATAGGGCTTATTTAAAAAGACAGGTTCGTCAATAAGTTGATAACCGGGTGACGCATGTCAACGGGATGCGCTCAAGATCGAGCACATCCTACCATCTAGTATCTTAGTTTCGTATTTATTAAATTTAGAAATTTTCCAAGTTAATCCTAATCTAATTTAAGATTTGACCAATTCTTTCCATGTGACTTTAGATAGATTGATCAACACCCCACTTTAGGTAAAAAGCAAAAAATGGGTCAGTTATATGTAATCGTTGTTCATCTTTTTCCCAATCCAAGACGGGAGTCGAAGCTTCATCACTAGAAGCAATCAAGGACATTTGCTCTAATACTCTAGTAACTTCATGTGCCTGAGGAATGTTATCTGATAGAACATCTCTAATTGAACTTCTTAATGTTTCATAGTTTATGGTATCCAAACCTGGATGAAGATGAGATAAAGCCAATAATATAACTTTATAAATATCGGCGGTTTTTCCATTTCGTAATTTTCGTTGCATACGGTCTGATCGTTGGCGTGGTCCCTTTGCCAATTTATCATAAATGACTTTACCTGTTTGTTCCGCAACTTTTAAAAATATTTCATCAGGTACATTAATAATCTCTTTTTTTTGCGTAGTGTATTTTATAATATTGTTTGATTGCGAAATTTCACGACAAAACTCTTGCATAAGATGAGGGCTTCCATAAGCCTCTTTCACCAACCTATAGCAAATTTCCTCTTTTATCTCCACATTAAGCAATGGAAATCCCAAGTTAGGAATTTGAACTAATTCCTTTGCCTCCCAAGATGGAACTCGAATGGGTTCAAGCCTTCCAGTTATCTCTCTTTCGACCTTAACAGCATCATATCGTCGGTGCGGAATTGCAATTAAAATAATAGGAATTCCCTCAAATATTAGTGGTTTAAGTGCCCGAATAATATTTCCTTGAAAAACACGATCCATATAATGAAAGTCATCAATAATTAATGGTCTCCGTGTTTTCCTCATTTGTGTTATGGCAGCAACTCTAGAAGTTAAGGTTAGTCGCCTTTGGGATACTTCCTCTCTAGACCTTTTAAAAGTACTTCCCAGAATCCCTTTTATCTTTGTAATGAAAGGAATACCCCCTTCGCCTTCAATATTTGCACCAAAACCATATTCAACACCAGCAGAATATTGTTTTGAAGAATCAGAAAAGCCTCCAATATCTTCTAGGACAAACCCCCAGAAATCGTCTTCAGATTTTACGGTTCCCCCATCTATCCAAATTGCTCGGTTTTTCGGAAAAATTTTGTTTACTAATACCGTCTTCCCTGATTTTGTAGTCCCTGTAACTGTTACTAATTTACACAAATTTTCATTTGCAGAGCTAATTTTTTGCTCTAGTCCTAAATCCGAACGAGTGACATATGTAAGTTCTGGCATACCACCAGGCACAAAGATTTGAGTAGCTGAATACTCCATTGAAAAACACTCCTGAAAAATCAACCCAAAAGGAAATTCTATTTCAGATATACTCTATCCAAAACAGATCTACCTAAAAATTCAACGAAAAAACTTGCTTTTCTTGGAGAGGGTGTATCCTTTGTTATTCAATTATTGATAATTTCAACAACCTCCACTTACTCAATTTATTATAGATGGAAAATTCCTCTGTAGAAAATAATTACCATGAATATTTTGAACATTGATAGGGAAATACTTATCATCAGAAGGAATTGTCTTAATCATCACATAATACTCATTTTGATTCGAAATAGAATCGAGGTTTTAAGAATGATCCCAGAGATTTTTTGCCTCAGCTATCGATTTCTCTTTTTCTGCTTTTCGTAAATCTCTATAAGCATTTACATAATCTTCAATAATTTTGCTGTAATTTATTCGCAAATCTCGGAGTTGAGCACTAGTAGATATACCAAAATCAGGAATACCATATGAATACCGCACTTGGCCTGTCTTTTTTTTCCATTCTTCACCAAATTTTGTCATACCATAATTAATAAGAATTTCTCCAATTTGACCAATAGTTCCCCTCAACACTTCGTCGATAGCTTCATTCGCATTCTTAGTTAACTGATATGCAAGCAAAATTTCACCATCCAACTCGGCTTGTGAAATCTCTTTTTGATGAATCCAAGTTATGGAACTCAACCTATTTTTTGATAATTCCGGAAATTGTTTTGATGTATTTTTTAGATCTTTTTTCAGTTGACTAACTTTTTCAACGCCCAATTCTATTAATACTTCCGGGTGGCTTTCGATGTTGCTTTTTATTTCATAATTTGCCCATTCTTCCAAAAACATTGGAATTACTTGGTTTATTTTTAGAACAATTTCCTGAGCTTTTTGTTTTAAATCATAAATTCTTCCGTTTATAATTTGAATATCTTCATCAATTTGATTGATACTCATTTGTCTCCCCTCCATAATTTTTTATCTGGTTAACTATCAACACCATTGCAAATTTTACAAATAGTTTTTAATTCCACCTATTCATGATTTGAAATGGCAACATCCTATTTGTTGCTAAATATTTATATAACACTAGTCTTCCCCAATTTGATGCCCCACCTTTTCAAAAATAATTATAGCAAAGTATTTTTTATGGAACTAAAGACTTTTTTTCAAAAAGCTGATTTAAGAACTTTTTAGAATAGATTTTGTTCATATCATTTTTCAAGAAGAGAATTGTTCACTCTACTTCCAGCTTACTTGTTGTTCACTTTGTAAAGTAGGCGTTTTAATATCTCGTAATAAACTACTTTCCAAAATCAATCGTTCACTAATTTACCAATCGAACCTTCTCCCAACCGCTCATTGACGTACTTCACCACCGCATTCCCCTCCCGGCGGCGTGACCATCTCCGCAAGGCCAACGCGAACCCCGCGAACAGCGTGTTCCCAACCGCCGCACCCAGCGTGTTGAAGATCACGTCATTCACGTCCGCCACCCGGAAGGTGATTCCGGCCAGGCAACCCATTTCTCTATCTTTGTCTATACTTAAGGGGAAAGGGAGCATACACAATGATGAAAAACGTCCGGTCATATATCCTGGCGGCGGCATTGGTGATCATGTTTTGTTCAGCCTGCGCCGCGCCTACGCCGCCCCCGCCCGAGCCTCTCTACCCCAACCTTTCTTCGATCCTTGAGTCACTTGCCCCCGTGGCAAACGGCGAGGGTGTGACAGAGGCCCGTCCATACGCGCCTGATCAAAATGGGCCGCCCAAACTGGTGATCCTGGACAATTCCGCGTCGCGTCCATACAAGAGCGGGTATGAGAAATGGAACTGGGAACTCTCCGCCGACTGGCTGCCCGAATCACTGGGTGTGGTTGACCTGGTGGTGGTGATCAAAGAACAGGAGGTCAAACTCGATAGCAGACAGTACACCAAAGGCTCACCCATCACCCGATACCGTTGGGATCTTGATGTGGTAATGCGTGAAGCGCACGCCGGAACTATCGTGAAATCCGTTACCCTAAAGGGGCCGGAACCAGAAGCCTTCCCTGAAGTGGCTCCGGTCGACAAAAAGCGTCTGGATGGCGACACCGTTCAGCTTTTGGATCTGCAGGAGTGGTTGGTTGGCCCGTCCGCATTGGATGGCCGGTTGAACATTCCGCATCCCGTTGGCTCTCTGGGTGAAGAGGAACACACGGATGAAGTGAACGCAGTCGCCTTCTCACCAGACGGTAAGATACTGGCATCAGGGTCACCAGATAGCGCCATACAGTTATGGAACGTCAAAGATGGAACGATATTGAAGACACTGAACTGGGAAGATTCCGGGGTGAAGAACGTTGTCTTCTCGCCTGATGGGAATAACCTTGTATCCATGTCACGCGATGCCATAAGAATTTGGCGGGTGGAAGACGGCTCATTGCTGCGCAAGTTCGAAGTGGAGGGCGCTAACAGTCAACTGGCCGTGTCACCCGATGGCAAGCTTTTGGCATTGGGGATCTACAACACCGTTCAGATCTGGCAATTCGACGATGGGGCTGTTCTAAAAACATTAAAAAGCAACGCGAAAGCTGTAGATTCGGTGGCTTTTTCACCTGATGGCAAAATACTGGCATCGGGATCAGAAGATGGTTCTGTCAGTCTCTGGCAGGTTGAAGACGGCAAGCTGGTGCGCACTATTAATGGATTTGAAGGTCACTCCGGTCCTGTGGACGGACTGGCCTTCTCTCCCGACGGGAAGATACTGGCAGCGGTTGACTCTTTCACCGCGTGGCTCTGGCAGGTTGAAGACGGGAAATTACTGCGGTACATAAAAATTACGTCGCCGTCTTTTTCCGGTAATTCAACATTTTCCTTCTCTCCCGATGGCGGCATACTGGCATTTGGCGCAAAAGATATGAACGTAGTGGATGGTTTGATCGATGCAAAAGGATACGTTCAACTCCGGCGGGTCAACGATGGCGCCATACTGAGCATTTTAAAAGACCGTACGCCTTTGGTCGGAAGCGTGGCCTTTTCTCCCGATGGGACATTGGTGGCGACAGGGACAGAAGCCGGATCTGTACAGCTATGGGAGATTGAACCCGGCCCATAAATAGCTTCGCTCTGGCATGCAAGAAGATCACAAGGTGGGATCAATCTCGATCCCACCTTGATAAATCCACCCGCTCGTTGACGTACTCCACCACCGCATTCCCCTCCCGGCGGTGTGACCATTTTCGCCAGGCCAACGCGAACCCCGCGAACAGCGCGTACCCCACCGCCGCGCCAAGCGTGTTAAAGATCACGTCATTTACATCCGCCACCCGGAAGGTGACCCCTGCCAGGTACCCCGTCAGCCACTGGGTCAACTCAATGGCCAGGCTGAAGAACGTGCCCAAAACCACCACCTTCTTCATACGGCAATCCGCGATGAACGGCAACCCGAAGCCGAACGGCACCATCATCAGAATGTTCAGCAGCGAGGTTTGCGCGTCGCCGGCTGTCAACGTGACGAGGGGGATCAGGTTCAGTTCTTTCCCGGCCTCCTGCCCGTTCAGCATCAGATTCGGGTTGAACAGCTTCATCACGATCAGCGATTGGAACTGGAACAGGGTGTAATACAGCACCATCACGATGTATACGTAGAAGATGGTGAAGAACACCCGGTAAACGAAGCTAGTCCTGTGCCGCAGGGCTAGAAGTATGCCTGCGCCGGTCAACCCGAACAGTAATACCGTCAGATAGTCAAATCTCATGCGCCCCATTATAAGGCGTATGAGAGATCACACCTATCCGCCGCGGCCAGGCCTGCCAACACCATCGCGGGTATTACTCGATTGTGATATTTACCAGCACGGCGCGCACCATGCGGCGGGCAAGGTAGGTGGAAAACGTTTCATCATACTCTTCGCAGGTCAACAGTGTGAGCCAGCTGGATGACTTTGATTGAAATGCCATCTTTACATCTTCGGGCCTTACACGCTGATTCTCTGTCACTTCGTACGTGTATACCTGGTTGGCGATCTGCACGTCGATCCTGTCACCATACCGGAGGGTGTTTAAGTTCGCGAAGACCCCCGGCGTATTGTCAGAATTCCATACGTGCCCGGTCAGAACGGCATTACCCGGCCAGGTGGGGAAGGATGAGTCTTCCAGCCAGCCGGCATTGTTCCCCAGCCATGAGACGTCCCAGTCACCATGAACAAGCGGTACGCCGAGAATATGCATCGCCAATTTCAGCTTCGGAATTCGCAGTTTCAACTCGGTAGCCGTGTAGGCGTTATCCAGGGTCTGCGGAGGGAGTACCACCAGTTCCCCGTGTTTAAAACCCGTTTCCGGCAGTTCTTCAGGGCTTTCTTCCACCCTCTCCACCCGGAAATTCACCAGTGTATCGGTACCGCCATTGATCGTATTTCCAAACGGATCCTCAATAGAGGTTGTGCCGCAAACCAGCAATCGATACTTCCCGTACGCCAATGGCACATGCAGGTTGATCGTTGAAAAGAATGGTCCGGCGCCGCCATTGTTGCTGTAATCAACACTGGCAATGGATATCGGCATATCGTCACCCTGCAACCCACCCAGGCAGGCAGCCGTTTCAATGGTCCGGTTCTGGCCCTGCTCCACCAACAGGTAGTTGACGGGATTATTTGCGGCATTGGCCGATCCATCATGGAGCACATCAGTATTAAAGGAAACCGTCAACTTCTTGGGGCCAACACTCATCACGTCTCCGTCTTTTAAGTTGGTATCGATGACCAATGGCGGCGGGATGGGGGTCTCAGTGATGGTGGGGGTGGATGTTGGCGTTGAAGTCTCTGTGACCGTGGGGGTGAGGGTATCTGTTGCCGTGGGCGTAAACGTTGGTGTAGAAGATGGGGTCAGGGTTTCTGTTGCCGTATCTGTGACAGTTGGCGTGGTAGATGGAGTATGGGTGTCTTCCGGCGTGGGAGTCACCGTGAGGGTGTCGGTCACCGTTGAGGTCAGGCTGGGAGTGGGGGTACTGGTGTTCGTGCCGGTTCGGGTGATCGTGGGGGTGGGGGTCGCGCAGAAAACCGTGTCGCTGGTCAGTTGAACACCAAGGTTGTCGCGGATGGCAACCATTAAATTGCCATACAATCCATTAATCGTCAATTGGGTTGAATTCCCGGCCGATCCATTTGCCGTCAGAGTAAATGGCCCTGACGTCAGGAAGACGCTATTCTGGTAAAGCTCCCAGGTATAACTCACCGTCATCGCGCCGCCCGTGTTGGTGATGGTAAAAACAGAATTTCCCGCGCCGTCACAGGTGCCGGCCAGCACAATATATGGAGGGATGGGTGTGGGAGTGGGTGTTCGTGTATTTGTGGGAGTTGGCGTTGCGCAGAAAACCGTCTGGTTGGTCAGTTCCACACCAAGGTTGTCGCGGATAACAACCTTCAAATTGCCATACAGACCATTAATCGTCAATTGAGTTGAACTTCCCGTCATTCCATTCTCCGTAAGAGTGAATGGACCGGATGTTAAGAAAACATTATTCTGATACAGTTCCCAGGTATAACTAACCGTCATCGCGCCGCCCGTGTTTGCGATGGTAAATATAGAATTACCTGCACCGTCACAAATACCGCTTAAGGTGATATTTGGAGGGGTGGTTTGGGCGTATACGGCAGAATAGGATGACAGGCTGAAGAGTAATGTCAACAGTAACGATAATGCCGGGATCTTCTTCGATGATGTCATTACCCCAGGGAAATCCTCTACGGTGAACACGTATAAAATACCCGAACCATTATGTAATGATATTTTTTTATCACAAATTGATACTACAGCGCAAGAATTGGTAACACGTTTGTTGGAATGAACTTTTTGCAGGCAAAGAGGAGTACAGTAACCCCGAAGGGGAGACAGTCAGCTTTTTATAGGGAGATAAAAAAGGAAAAGATCACTTATTTCCGGTGATGGCACTCCCCGCTCACCGAGACCTCACCACTCCCGCCGGGGTGACCTGTCCCTCTTCTATATTGAATACAGCAGATACCTGTAATTCCGTCTTGACTGTTACCTGTAACTTTACAGGTTCAACATGTATTACGACTGCACCCGCGCCGGGTCACCGGGTGTCAACGCCGAACCAATTTGAAAGTCGCCTTAATCGGGTGCCCGTCTTCTTCCGATAGAACACTGGTGCCGGTCATCTCAGAACCATTGATCCGGATATCAAAATGCTGAACGTGGTCTTTCACAATGCTTTTCTCTTTGGGGCCGATGCTGCAACCTTCGGTGAGTTTGCTCACTATCGTCTGTTGTATCTTAAACACAATTTCACCGGAGTTTCCGGTCAGTCTGCCGGAGGCATTCCCGGAAAAATACTGATCGTTTGAGTCAACGCATGGAGCGTGGGATCCGCCGCCATCATCCGAAACCACGATATTTCCCAGTTTTTCATACAAGAACCGTCCCGTCACAGCCCCGTCATCAGATACATTAATGCTGACCTCGTTGTTCTCCACACTCCCCTGCACCTGCCATTCTATCAGTCCCCTGGTAGCCATTTCAGTATCTGTGATCTTGCCCTTATAACTCCCCGAAGGTATGGCATTCCGTTCCGCCTCATCAGGCGCGGCATTATCACCGGCTTCAACAGGCGCGGTACCATCCGTCATCCGGGTTGAGGCAATGACCTTGCTCCTATCGTTGACATAGCATACATAATACTCAGCCGTATCCGGATATCTGGCTATTGCTGGTGACTTCCCCAATTCGGCAGCAGCGTTTTCATATTCCACGCGGGATACGGGAACACAATACTCGTAATACGCTTCTTCAACCAGCCTTTTTATATTGGGCAGGTTGCACGCCATTACCGCCACACAAAAGACAACCAGCAGGAGGCATTTTCCAATTTTCTGATCAGGAGACTTAATCATGGTTCATTTTCTCCTTTGTTGAAGACATACTACCGGGCGTTCCCAACAGGGGTTTATTCTTCGGCATAACGCGTTGATGATGTGTTTTGCGTATGGAAGGTTCTTAACCCGAAATACCCGCGATTCGGGTACCGCTATAAAATTTTTACCCCGCTACTTTGATTATAAATACCCGTACATTTTTTTCAATGCCAAAAACGCCCCCACGTCACCGTGAAGGGCGGATGGCCTTCAAACCGTTATTCCGGTTCAAAACCGTCCAAGCTTTTGCCTTCGCGGTGCGGGGATACGTCACGTAAATGGAAACCGTCGCGATAAGGCTTATCCCGTGTATTGGTTCAGGGATGCGGATAAATGCAGTTCCATTGCGGATCCGCCTGCAGATACAAAACACACACGGCGTTCCCCGCCTGATATTCATTTGCCGCCGGATTTAACGTGGAGACTTCTCCCGTGAACGTCTGCCCATTAAACTGGAATTGATACCGGATCACCAGGGGATGCCGGTGATTGATCCGTACGGAGTAGTTTTCCTGCACATCCACAATTTCTCCGGCCGCCGAAACCCCGTCACGAAGAACCTCAACCACCTTCTGGAATCTGTTATACCGCCAGACCAGTAGTGACACACCCAGCACGAGCCAGGCCAGGGCAAGCGCCATAAACGGGATGCCAATGAATGCCGTGATGAAACCCAGGGTTAGTACAGCGCCAACCAGGCCGAAAATGCCGCCCAGCAAAGTGAAAACAAACGCGGCAATTGACCACCCATCGGTCGTCATCAGCCGCCACGCGTACCGGTCAGATATCTCTCTCGGCGCCGGCGGCGGAACGGGGATGCTGCTCCGTGAAACAGACGGACTGGTTGCCGCTTCAGTAGGCGGCAAGGTTCCGCCGCAGTTCTTGCAATTGGATTGAAACTCAGTGTAGCTGGTGCCGCACCACGGGCATGTGATCATGGTCGTTTCCTTAAGGAGTGTTTGCTAATAGATAACACCCCTTATTCTACCCGCAGCCGTTCAACCATTATCAGTAAAATCTGGATCTGGTTACAACGTATCAATGAGATGCGCTCAAAATCGAGCGCATCCTACTAACTAATTGGCGATATTTCAAAATAATTAAACTCTTTACAGAAGTTTTGGGAAACGAAGGAACAAGTTTCCAGGGCAGTCTCAGTTTTATTTCTGCGAACCAAACCTGTCCTTGATTCGGCCCCAAAGGGAACTTCCTACTAACTCGTTAGCAACCTTTAGTATTTCTTGGACAAGGATCAAGACATCTTTATTTCCAGCCCAATGCTGTTTGACAACATCTACATCAACCGAATTTAATATGCTATTTAAAACAACTGCTGCAACAACAACATCATCCATATAGGCAATAGGTCCACCGACTGCTTCCGGTATAAAGTCAAACGGTGCAACGAAATAGACAATTGCTCCAACCAATTTGACTTTTTCGTTAGATGGAACATCTTTATCTATTGCCAATCTGCATAATAGATGAAATAAATCTGGCGCGGCGAGAAGGTACTCAGCGAACTTGAAGCCCGCCCCTTTTCCATTAAGCCATGTTCTAATATTTTCTCGCATTTGCTGATAGAAATCGACTTGATACTCATCTTCGGACATTGCTTTGCTCCTATGTTAGTCGAACCTGATTTGGAATTCATTTTAGATTACAACGGCTTTTTTTGAGTTAACTTTGCACAGATTGCTTTACCTTCGCCGGAATAGACTTGAACTTAACAACTGACGAGAAAGTTTGTAAATTGCACTGGCTCGGCTGTTTTTTTCAGGGAAACCTGACCACCCATTGTGCTTTTCAATTACATATCCCGATTGAAGAGAGAGGTTACTTTTCCCCACTTACCTATTATAAAACATAACAAAAAAACGCCCTCCACGTAGACGTGAAGGGCGCCATCTCTTATCTAATCAAACACACCACCAGCTTCTGGCTGATAGACCACCTTCTCCACCCGCAGGTTGACCGGCCCGTCGGGGGTAAGCCACTCGAACACGTCACCTTCACGGTAGCCGATCATGGCCGTGCCGATCGGCGCGAGGATGGAAACACTATCGGCGCTCTTTCCGGCATCCTCCGGGAAGACCAGGGTCAACTCCATGCGCTCGCCTTCGGCCAGGTCAACCAGAACAACACGTGAATTCATGGTGATGACGTCCGCGGGGATTTGCGCCGGTTTGACGATCTCAGCCCGGTCCAGCTCGCCTTCCAACTGCTGGATGTACGCGCTGTTCCGGTAACCGCCTTTCTGTGCCTCACGCAGTGCTTCACGCAAT
>CAYOKC010000037.1:0-14043 GCA_964404415.1 uncultured Leptolinea sp.
CCGGTTCAAGATGGGGATAAGGTGCTGGGTGTTATAGCCGGCTCACTCCCCACCACAGTATTCGCGAAAATTCTTCAGACAGAAGACATGGGTGAAGGCGACGGCTTCCTGATAAACAAAGAGGGAAAACTGATCACCCCATCTGCCCACACAGAGGAATTAATAGCTCTTGGAAAGATCGAAACGCGTACTGAATTGGAACTTATTCCTGATACTATCGCGGTGAAATCGATCCTTGAGGGAAAATCTGGTGTTGAAGAATATAAAAATGATTTGGGCACCCTCGTGATCGGATCATTTTTACCGGTTGAAGGTTCCACCTGGGGGCTGGTAATGGAATATAGTTCTGACCAGGTGCTGGCTGCTGTAAATCAACTTAGAATGCTTTTCATTTTCATAATCGCCCTGGCTGTAATCATTATCGTCATCCTTTCCATAATCATCAGCAACAGCATCACTCACCCGATCCTTCAAATGTCTGCCATTTCACAGAAGATCGCCCGTGGAGAGGTCCCTGAAGAAGAGATAAAAATCAGGGGCAAGGACGAGATTGCGTTGCTTGGAAAATCTTTCCAGGAGATCATCCAGTATTTTAGAGAAATTTCCGACCAATTCGTTTTGCTGGCCGATGGCGACCTGACAATTTCTGTGAATGCCCATTCTGAAGCGGATATCCTGGGGCAATCGTTCAAGCGCATGGTGTCAAAACTGCGTGAGATCATCAAGCAAATGGCCGAACACGCCGGATCATTGGACCAGGCTTCCAATGAATTGGCGGGAACAGCCAGTGATGTGGATGGAGTAACCAACCAGATCGCCACCACCATCCAGCAGGTGGCTAAAGGAACATCACAACAAACGGAAGCCATAACCCGAACAGCATCCAATGTGGAAGACCTATCTTCAGCTGTCAGCAGCGTAGCCAGGGGGGCGCAGGATCAGTCTAATGCCATCGCCATCGCCTCTGAAGTGACGGAAAAACTCTCAACTGCCATCCAGAAAGTCGCTGGAAATGCCAGGGAAGTAGCCCGTGGTTCCATAGAGGCGAAAAAGGCGGCCGAAAAAGGATCATCCACGGTTCAATCCACTCTGGAAGAGATGCAGGCGATCAAGAAGTCAGTTGACCTCTCCTCTCTGAAGGTACAGGAAATGGGGGACCGTTCGGGTAAGATCGGAGACATTCTGACCACTATTGAAGATATCGCCTCGCAAACCAATATGCTGGCATTGAACGCTGCCATTGAAGCCGCGCGAGCTGGCGATACCGGCAAAGGATTTGCTGTTGTAGCCGATGAAGTGAGAAAACTGGCGGAACGGGTTTCGCTATCCACGCACGAGATCGACGAGTTGATCCGCGGGATACAGGCAAGCGTTCAGGAAGCAGGGACCGCCATGCACCAGGGTACGATTGAAGTAGAAAAAGGCGTTGAAATGGCCAATCAGGCAGGCGCGGCACTGCAGGATATATTGAAAGCGGCGGAAACGGTAAATATCCAGGCGGAGGAAGCATCCTCTGCTGTTGACACGATGACCAATTACGCTGGTGATCTGGTGGCAGAAGTTGACACTGTCTCATCGGTGGTGGAAGAGAACACGGCAGCCACAGAAGAAATGGCCGCCTCCACAACCGAGGTTACCCAGGCAGTGGAAAACATTGCTTCCGTATCCGAAGAAAACTCCGCTGCCGCGGAGGAAGTATCCGCCTCCACAGAAGAAATGGCTGCCCGCGTGGAAGAAGTTTCGGCTGCCGCGCGCAGATTGTCAGAATTATCGCAGCAGCTCAGGCTGATGGTGCAGCAATTCAAGACAGATTGACCAGAACGAAGGCGCCGGTAGACCGGCGCCTTTTTTATTGACTTTCGCCCAATGTGACAGGCAACTGCATGGTATTGCGGTTACGTACGATCTCCAACTGTATCGTGGCTCCCGGAGCTTGCGCGAACAGGGCATTAATATATGGATGGGAATCATCCAACACCTGATCGCCAATCTTCGTGATGATATCGCCGCGCCGGATACCCGCCCGGGCAGCCGGGCTTTCCGTATCCAGTTGTGCCACATAAGCTCCCCACTGTACCGGCAGGTCGTACATGGCTGCCATATCCGGTGTGATCCATTGGTACCGGATTCCCATATATGGGCGGGCAAAATACCCTTTCTGAATGATCTGTTCGGCTATGGCGCGGGCTGTGTTGGCTGGAACAGCAAAACCCAGCCCTTCCGCGGTATTGACTCCTGACCCGCTATTGCGCACAACCAGAGTGTTTATGCCAATAACTTCACCGGCCAGGTCAACCAGCGGGCCGCCTGAATTGCCATGATTGATGGCGGCATCCGTCTGGATCATGTCCATCAGCTGATACCCTTCCCCCGAATCCAGGTTGCGCCCCGTAGCCGATATTACACCTACGGTAACCGTATTCTTGAAATCACCCAGTGGTGAGCCAATGGCAATTACGGTTTCTCCGGCGGTCAGCGTATCTGAATTGCCAAGGGCGGCAAAAGCCGGCATGGTTCCATCAATTTTGATAATGGCTATATCGGCAAATTTATCCGTTCCCACCAGGCTTGCGGAGCGCTGTTCCCCATCTGCCAGAACTACCGTCAGGTCTTGCGCGTCTTCCACCACGTGGTTATTCGTCAGAATGTGACCTTCGGAATTTATGATCACGCCGCTGCCGCTAACCTGCTGGTCTTCAGAGAACCCGAAGAAATCGCGCTGGCCTGGGACTGTCCCCACTATTGTGACCACTGCCGGCCCCACACTGGCAACGGTTTTGGTAACGGCTGTTTCAACCTCGGTGGAAGAAACGATCAATTTCGCTGATTGTTCACCCTGATCGGCATCTACCGGGAGCTGAGAAGACGCAACACGCATAGTCTGTGGGAAAAATCCGGTATTCATGGCCAACAACATAAAACCAGCACCGCCTATGGAGCCGGCGCATAATGAGATCAAAATAACCAGTGAAACTAAAAAAATTGGATATGTCCGTCTTTGCATGTCACATCACCTGAGGTCACCTGTCAAAATTCCAGATCAGTCTGTTAAAAAAAGTGTACTACCTAAGGTAATAAACAATTATTTAAAAAATATCAACATTTTGTAATATCAATGAATCCGGCGCGGCCGGATAGATAAGATACTATTACGGGAACCGGGTTATATCGGGGGTATTACTCTTCCGGATTGTTTATCCGGAAACCATACCCGCGAACTGTGACGAGGTATTCATGGTCCGGATCGATCAGGGATATGCGGTCACGAAGACGGCGGATCAGGGCGTCGAGCGCCTGATCAGAAACCCCCTGCGAAACGTCATCGCTCCACACCTGTGAAATAAGATCCTGCCGTGAAACCACTTCACCCGGATTTTCGTTCAATATCTGAAGTACTTTGAATTGCGGAACCGAGAGCGGAGGGATCACTTCTGTACCCCGGACCCAGACCCTTCTCGACCGCATATCTATGCGCAAACGGCGTGACTTGAGATGCGACGGTTTCATAGTTGTTTCCAGGGGCATCGTGGCATCTGAGCTGAGATATATAAACGTCTGCACCATCGCCACCTGAATTTCGTCACCGTCACTCAAAATAACCGGGTCTATTACCTGCTCCCCATTGGAAAACGTGCCGTTCTTGCTGCCCAGATCTTCGAGTTGAATACCGCCTGGTGTTAATGTCAACCGGGCGTGCAGGCGTGAAACCTGCCTGTCCGGGATCACAAGAGAACACATCGGGTCACGCCCGATTGTTAACTCCCTGTCTATTGACCACCGCTGCCCGCTCAATACCCCGCTCTGGGCAATAAATACCGGAGATTCCGGAAGTCCGTTGGTTTCATGCTGTCTGGACATGGCCATTCCTGAAGTTGATTGAATCCCTACGGGGTATAATATAGCAGAAATAGTCCGCTTTATGCAATCTCAGGATGGATTGGTTAATTCAACGCCGAAAGATCCATACCATCCGGGAAGAGAAGAGAGCTTAAACGCATGCCTGTCCCATTGAAAACCGGGGACGTGTTGCGGGGCCGCTATCGAATCCACCGAATCATTGGCCAGGGTGGAATGGGTTGTATCTACCTGGCTGATGACATGCGTCTCGAAGGCCGCGAAACCGCCCTCAAAGAGGTGGAACACGACCGCAGTCTGCCGCCTGAACTCGTCAAGGAAGCCCGCGACCAGTTCCTGCGTGAGGCTACAGTATTGGCACGCCTCGACCACCCCAATTTGCCGAAGGTATCCGATTTCTTTTCCATTGGAAGTTTGGACTATCTTGTGATGGATTATATTCCCGGCAAAGACCTGCGCATGTTGATGATGGAAGCCCGGCAGAATGGGGAATTCCTCGATGAAAACCTTGTTCTCAGTTGGGCCAACCAGCTTGCCGACGCGCTCACCTACCTGCACAGCCAGGAACCACCGATTCTGCATCGCGATATAAAGCCCAGCAACCTGAAACAGACGCCATCAGGGTTGCTGAAATTGGTGGACTTCGGCCTCGTCAAGGTACTGGCACCGGGGGAGATCACCATCACCATCCTGCAAGGCCAGGGAACAGCTCTTTATACCCCCCTCGAACAATACGGTGGTGACAGCGGTCACACCGACATCCGCTCCGATATATTCGCCTTCGGGTCAACACTGTACCATTTATTAACCAATACACCGCCCGCAGACGCGCGCGAACGGTTTTTGCACCCTGAAAGCCTGCCGCCCATTCAGCAGATCAATTCAGAAGTCAGCCCGCGCACTGAAAAAGCCATCATGTGGGCGATGAGCCTGCATCCTGATGACCGCCCACCAACGATCAAGGCGTTTCAGGAAAGCCTTCTGGGTGACCGTGTGGCATCTGTCACCCACCCGATCACAAAAACCCGCCGGCCGGGTGACTATCTGTCTACCAACCCCGAGCGAACGCTGCTCTGGCTCTCCGTGGGTTTAACCGCCTTCAGCTTGCTGGCAGCGTTGATGCGCTAATTCAGTCATTTTTTCCGGCAATCCAGTGCGGGTATTTGTACCAGATCCAGGCAAATACACCGCCGGTCAGGCATCCCACACCACTAAACAGGAGGGCGCTCCAAATTTCAGGGAATGGTTGGCCGATAGGTGTCAGTCCATAAATCACCAGGCCGAAGCTTCCCAGCAGGGCGGTCAAAAGAGAAAACCGCACACCCCATCTGACAGAAATTTTATGAGAAGCGATCTCATAGAATCCCAGGATCGACCCAAGAAGCACGATCAAACCACCCAGCCACCCTCCGAAGGATCGGGTTCTGGTCTCTGTGAAGAAGCCTCCATCAACCACGGTGGGTGTGATTTGAGGCGTGGGTTCAGGTGACATCGTCAGCGTCGGTTCGGGTGTGGGAGCAATGGCGGTTACCTGAGCCCCACCGGACCCGGGCACATCCAGCCGGATGATCTGGGATGTCAACGCGGGTTCACTGATAACGCGTACTTCCAGCAATCCCGAATTGGGGATGCGGAATGACGTGCGCGCGTATCCGCCTTTCGTTGTTGTCTCCACCTGCTGAACGATGCTCTTTTCATCACCCAGAGTGAATATGAACCGTACGACGGTTCCATCAGGAACCGGGTTGTTATTCTGGTCAACTATGATCCCTGCCATAAGGGGAAGGTTATCACCCACGTTGAATAGTGGAACCGCGGTGGGAGATAACGGTTCACTCATTGAAGCATCCGGCGTTGATTGTAAACCGGGCATATCGAGCGCCAGAGGTATGATCTGTTTGGCATCCGGAATGGTCACTTTGATCAACTCGTACCCGATCCCCGGGACGCTGACCGGCAGCTTCCCGGCTGAAGGGACTTCCTGAAACAATACGCGGGCTGCCACGTCCACGAATGAAGGTATCTTGCTGTACAGGGCGTAATAAGCTGTGAGTTTGGAAATATCGGTAGAGTCAAGATAATACGGCGCGTTGAAGGCGAAAGCGACCACCTTCTTATTCCGCACCAGATCCTGACGCTTGGAAAGCAACTGCTTCATCGCCTCTGAAACAGGCCGGTCGGCAGAAATGGTTTGAAACGAGAAGACAATCCAATCCGCCTCCCGTATATCAGAAGAAATGATCTCTGTATCCGCCGCGCCGTTCAACATTTGCTGCAAGTCACCATAACTGTATGATGACATTCTCGCCCCGGTAACCTGGCCGCCGGCCTGCGGCCCGTACAACCTTAATACCGCTTTCTGCAGGCTGTCCACACCCATGGTCACCTGCTCCGGGCATTTATCACACTGCTTACCTGAGATCACATCGGTGAAAAACACCATACGTTCTTTCATCTCAGGTGGACGGGCCAGCACATTGGAGAGGTCGGCTTCACCCGGGCTGATCAATGTGACCGCGTTCTGGGCGATGTCAAAAGTCACCTGGTCATTCTGACCCAATGATTCCAGACTGTCTTGCGTGGCAAGAACCGTCTCAGGGTCAAATTTCGGGTACAGGCGGTATTTCAACGCCAGGATACGTTCCACGGAAGTGTTTACCCGTTGGGCGAACGCCTGGTCTTCGCGGAATTTCTGGATAAAGAAATCCATGGTCTTGGTAAGTGTTTCGTACGCGCTGGTATCACCGCTTGAAATAAAATTGTTAATATAAAGCAGATCATTCCCGGCCAACAGCGCGTTTCGGGCCACCTGACGGCCATCAAAGGCGACACCGGTGGGGTCGAAAAACTGGCGTACAGCCGGGCTTCCCAGGTTATCGCTCATTAGCAGTCCACCCGCTTCGCGCCAGGGCTGCAGTTCGGGGAGACCCATGAGCTGTGAAAGCGCCGTGGCGTCAAAACTCACCGGCTTGGTGGTCGCGCGAATATTTCCCTGAAAACCCTGGTAACGGATATGGGAAATGGATAGTCCATCTGTAATATTTTCCGGTGCGTTTTTCATATTCACACTGCTGAAAAATGGCGCCAGTTCGATCTGTTTCAATTGTTCCAGTGACTTGCGGACTGTGGCTACTTCTTCATCCGCCTGGCGGTCTGACCCGCCGCGGCCGGGGAAATGTTTTGAGATCACCGCCATTCGCCCGTTGGACCCTTCGTGAATACCGGCGATGTAATTCTTGCCCATCTCGCCCACCCAGAAGGGATCTCCACCAAATGACCGTACACCCAGGTCATCCACCCGCGAACCGGAAATGGTATCGAGCACATCGAGTGACGGGCCAAGAAAAACATTGAACCCAAGCCGGCTTAACTCATCTCCGGCTACCGCCCCGGCATCGCGGGCGAGTTCCGGTTTCCAGGTGGCGCCGATCGCCATGGCATTCGGCAAAGCCGTCAATCCGGTCAATATTTGATCATTGGGGTACAGATCGCCTTCCTGTGATATCCCAAGAAATAGCGGTATCCTGTGGGTGGACTCGCCCGTCTCTTCAGGGAATATGGCCAGGTTCTGGAGGGACTGAGTTAACTTAAAAACTGACCCGGCGGGTTCTTCAGTAAAGGTGAAATTACCATTGGCGGCTGAAAGCATGATCCCGCCCACATGCCGGTTTACGATCAGATCATAGATCTGCGAGCTCTCTGTGATATCTGTTCCCGTGAAAGTGACCATAAACAACTGGCCCACCTTCTCTTCCGGTGACATGGTGGAGAGCAGTGTTTTCGCCAGTGTTCTTCCGGCAAAGGGCGTTGGCGTCTCGGCTGTCACCGGGTTGGACGGAAGAATTAACGTCAAACAAAAAACCAGGGTTACCAGCCACCGGATACACAAAATCAATGGACCAGTTTTCCTGGTTTTTCGAACCACCATCGCCATGAATGATCTTTAAACCTTAGACTTCCACGAAATATGAATCCGCCGCCGGATCGATCAATTCCTTGGTCAGGGAAGGTTCCTGGTTGGTGAACCGCGCGTAATCAATGATCTGATCGCAAAGGTCACGAGGATGCGACGCTCTGGGCAACCGTTTCCGTTTGATATACCATTCCTGAAGCAAATAGGCCAAACCGGGGTCGGTGTATTTTACATTTTTTCCGGCAGCCACGCGCTTAAATATTTCGCGGTATTCGTCATATGTTGGATTGCGTACCTCAATTTTATGGCGCAGCCGGCGCAGGAAGGCTTCGTCAACCAGTTCGCGCGGCGGAAGGTTCGTTGAGAAGATCACCAGTACGTCGAAAGGTACTTCAAGCTTGCGGCCGGTGTGCAGGTTGAGATAGTCAATCCGGTTTTCCAGCGGAACGATCCAGCGGTTCAACAGATCGCGTGGTTTCACCTGCTGGCGGCCGAAGTCATCGATCAGCAGAATGCCTCCGTTGGCTTTCACCTGGAAGGGCGCTTCGTAGAACTTCATGGCATCGTCGAACACCAGGTCAAGACCTTCAAGGGTCAATTCACCGCCGGTCATAATGAACGGGCGCTGAACATACACCCAGCGCGGATCACGCCGCATACCGGCGCGCAATGTTCCGGTTCCCGCAGGGGTGACTTCCTCGCGGCTGGCCAGCTTGTGATTGACGGCATCATACAGTTTGATAACCTGGCCATCCACGTAGATGGCAAATGGGATATAGATCGACTGGCTGAACAGCATTTCGCCGATCAATTTCGCGATGCTGGTTTTACCGTTTCCCGGAGGGCCGTACAGGAAAATGGACGTATTGGAATTGATGGCCGGACCCAGTTGACCGACAATGCGTTCGGAAAGCACAAGGCTGGAAAAGCCTTCAGATAACATGGATTGGGTCACCTGGATCTTGCGGCGGGTCTGTTTGCGGCAGGCTTCAATATAATATTGAAGCTGCACAGGCGCCGGGCCGGCATACTGGCAGCGGTCCAACGCTTCACGGGCCCTGCTGATGCCGGAGCCGGTAATGGCAAAAAGGTACGCGCCTTCACCCAGGCCAACCTGGGATGAACGGACTTCCACGAGTTTGTCTCGTTTCAGGGTTTCCATCAGGATATCCACTACCCCGGTGAATGGCAGCGCAATCTCTTCGGCAATCTTGAAGCCGGACATATACCCCTGGAAATACATGATCTTCAGGATCAGGTCCTGCAGCCACAGGGCAGGAATCCCGGTATCTTCTATCCGTGAAATGGGTGGCGGAACAAATGCCGGTGGGGCCTCCTGACGTATTGTGCCGGTGACAGGTGCCTGTTGTTGGTTTGGATCGACCGTTGCCATATCATTAATCTCCCTTCCTCCCTGAATTAACCCGCATAAATAGGAGGAGGCATTAGGATAGTATTACCTTGAATGATTATAGCATCGCCAGCGATAATGCTCAATTTACAAAATTCTATCAACCTTGCAAGTTCTCCCTCTCAACCGTATAATGCTGCGCATGAATGTAACTTCTGTAATTCCTGTATTTAATGAAAAAGCCACCATTGAAGAGATCATCCGCCGGGTGAAAGCCGTCAATGTGGTAAATGAAATTGTCATCGTGGATGATGGTTCCACAGATGGTACCCGCGAAATTTTGGCCGGGTACAAAGATGACCCGATCGTCAAAGTATTCCTGCATGAGAAGAATCAGGGCAAAGGCGCCGCCGTGCGCACCGGAATACAGTCAGCCACCGGCGAAGTGTTGATCATTCAAGATGCCGACCTCGAATACGATCCGCGTGACTACCCGACCCTGCTGAAACCCATTCAGGAAGGCATCGCCGAAGTGGTATACGGCTCACGCTTCCTGGGCGGCGCCCGCCGGCCGATCTTATACTGGAATATGGTAGCCAATAAGATCCTGACCTTCATGACCAACATCCTGTACAACAATATCCTTTCGGATATGGAAACCGGGTACAAGGTGTTCTACCGCGAAAAGGTTAAGGATATCCCTCTTCACGCTCACGGTTTTGAATTTGAGCCAGAATTCACCGCGAAGATCCTTAAACGCAACATCCGCATCTTCGAAGTGCCGATCACGTTCAATCCCCGCGAATACTCGCAGGGTAAGAAGATCAAGGCATGGGACGGTTTCATCGCCGTCTGGACGTTGATCAAATATCGCTTTGTTGACTGAAAATTCGTTCTGAAGCTTTATCGGGATGGCTATGGCCATCCCTTTTTTATTTAATCAGGTCATTCTCCCATTTACCGATCATGCTATGAAGTTGTTCATGCACGCCATGCCCGATGACATATTCTTCATGTTCTTCAAACTTCTCAAACAAATCATTCTGTCTGGATTCATCCAGGAGCCTGTCAGCCATCGGGAATAGAACATTGTTCTCTTTATTGATATGGTTTCGCAGCAATGATATATATTTTTCGGTATATGACACAAATTCAACATAATTATTTTCGTCGAGAGCAGAAGACATAGAGGTTATGTACTCCCGGCCCAAAACGTGTTCATGCAGCATCACGCCAATTGGACCGCCCTGGTTCTGGACACCCGCATTGATCAATTCGGGGAATAGGTAGCCTTCCTCTTTCCCGTGATGACATTGATCCGCGAAGGTTTTGAGGAAGAAAACCAACTCCCGCCCGAATTCCAACTTTAATGCGGTATCCCTCTTATCGACGGTGACAACCTTTTCCATAATCGTAAGGACTTGCAAAATAGTATTATGCTCGTTTACCAGATCCTCCGTAGCTTTTTTCATGATCAATCCTCCTGAAGAAAACTTTCAAAAGGTTTTGTCTATTTTCATTATAGCAACCCGGGTATTAGATCGATCAAAAGGTAAAATATGCGCATGAAATTCATCATTCCAACCATCGGCACCCGCGGTGACGTCCAACCGTATATCGCGTTGGCTCTCGGCCTGGCGCGCAACGGGCATTCGGTCACACTGGCAACCCACCCATGCATGCGCCATCTGGTGGAAGCGTATGGTATTCCTTTCGCCCCCATGGGGCCGGATATTGATATCGGATATGAAGCCGCGAAGATCCGCGGAAGATCAAGAAACTGGATGTTGGGTTTCAAGCGCGTTATGGATTTTTCATTTTCCATGTTGGAACAGTCATACGCAGACTTGCTGCCCCTTTGCCAACAGGCGGATGTAGTGATCGTTTCCCATTCCGCAGCCGGATCAATGGAAGCTGATAAGCTCGATATGCCACGCGTCAGCGTAACCCTGATGCCCCAGGCTATCCCGGTGAAAGATCCTAAAGCATCATGGATCAGTCGAGCGGTGATGAAAGCCGCCGGAGTCGGAATGGGGTGGATGATGACCCGTCCATTAGATTCAATCCGCCGCCGAAATGGCCTGCCCCCCATGGGGCCGTACGGCATTACATCTGCTGTATTGAACCTGGTACCCATCAGCCCTATGATTGAGAAACCCAACCCGTTGTGGGAACTTCGCCACAAAATGACCGGGTACTGGTTTGCTCCTTCACCTGAAACCTGGAACCCGCCGGAAGAGTTGGTGCGATTCCTTGATGCCGGTGAACCGCCGCTGGTCGTCAGCCTTGGGGCTATGAGTCTGAGTGGTGACGACACACTGGAAGCAGCACGTATCACTCTTGAGGCACTGCGCCAGACTGGGACTCGGGCCATAATCCAGGGCTGGGATGAAGCATTGAAACAGTCCACATTGCCTTCCACGGTGTATCCCGCCGGTTCGATTCCCCATTATTGGCTGCTGTTCAAAACCAGCGGATTGGTGCATCACGGCGGATTTGGCACTACCGCGGCTGGATTTAGAGCGGGTATACCGTCGATCGTTATCCCGCATATCATTGACCAGTACATCTGGGGAAATAAAGTGGCGGAATTGGGTGTGGGACCGAAACCCATTCCACGGGCAAAGTTGACTATCAACGAATTGACGACTGCCATCGAGGCAACCAAAGATAATGTGATCAAGATGAAAGCGGCAACCCTGGGTGAACAGATCCGTAATGAACCTGACGGGGTTGAAACAGCTGTAAATTTCATCGAAGAATTGATGATGTCATCGCACCAACAGAAGGGCTGAAATGTAATGGAAAAAATTATGTTGGTTACACCGACAAAAGAACACGAACAAGCCGCGCTGGAATATAAACAGGAACACCTGGACAATGGTGAACCCCTGTTGCATGGCGGTTCACTTTTAGACACCAAGGATTCCTATGATGACTGGCTCGACCATTTAAAAGCCAACTCCAGCAAAGAGACAGTACAACCCGGGTGGGTGACATCCAGCACATTTTTTGGTGTGCGCGAATCCGATAACCGCATTGTTGGGATAATCGATATACGCCATGAATTGAATGATTTTTTGAGAAATTACGGTGGGCATATTGGATACGGGGTGCGTCCTTCTGAACGGCGTAAAGGGTATGCCACGCAAATGCTCCAGCTGGCGTTGGACTACTGCCGCAGCCTCAGCCTTGACCGCGTGATGCTTGCCTGCGACCGGAACAACCCTGCATCCCGTTTAACTATTGAAAAATGCGGCGGCATACTGGAACGGGAATTCCTGCATACTGACGGTATGACGGTTCAAGTTTTCTGGATCGATCTTTAGCAAAATATTATCTCACTATTAATGAAGCCAACCAGGTTCTATTGATCAACCTCTGGTTGGTTTTTTTTACTTTCTTTTCCTTACTAATAAATTGAAAAGAGATTTGCTAAAAAAAAAATTGCCTCTTGACATTTAGTATACCAGCGGTATACTTTGTATATCAACAGTATATTTCAATGATGCTGTACGAAAGGCAATCTGAATGGAAACTGAATCAAGGCGTGACCGTGAAAAGAAAGTGCGTGAAGGCGAGATCATTCAAGCCGCCGAACGCATCTTTCGCCTGAAAGGGTATGAGAACACGTCAATGGACGATATAGCCCTGGAAGCGCAGTTCACCAAGCGCACCCTGTATCAGTACTTTGCCAGCAAGGAAAACCTGCTTTTCGCTGTGCTGAAGAAGGGAATGGCTGAATTTCAGAAATTCCTGAATGGTGAAATTGATCCGAATATGACCGGCTATGAGATCATCCGGCAAACCATGTTGGCGAGCTACCGGTTTTATTGCGAATATCCCGAATTTTTCAAGCTCATGAACCAGGTGGGGGCAGCCCGTCAGCATGTCGCCGACTCCGGTGAGAACCGGCAGGCTTACTTCACCACCGACGATTCTATGTTTGAAAATTTGGCACTGGTGATCAAAGCCGGCCAGGCTGACGGCAGCATCGCGGCCGACCTGGATGCCATGAAAACATCCCTCAGTCTGTTATTCCTGATGACGGCATACTTCAACCAGTTGGCCGTAACCGGCAACAGTTTCAGCGCGCATTTCAATATGGATCCGCGGGATTTCAGCATGTACTCAATGGACCTCATATTGAGGATCCTCAAAAAATAAACTGACGTAAACAAAGGAGAATACTAATGAAGTTGCTCAACCGATTATCAGACCGGGCGTATTCGTTCGCCTCAAAACAGACTGGCTTTTTCTTGTTGTTCCTTCTGGTTGTGATTCTGATCACCATGCAATTCGGCACTAACGGTATGAAAAAATTTGACAGTGCCGCAGAGTTGCTGGATATGTACAAATTCGGCTATTCCGTCACCGCGGTATATGGATTGTTGACCCGGTTGACCGCCACCGGCCGTTTGATCTATATTCAGCAACTGGGAATTGACATTCTCTTTGCCGTTGTCTTCGCCCTGTTCCAATCCATGATGATTTCAAGCCTCATCAAACGGTCAGAGGCTGATGAACGCCTCAGGATATTAAACCTCCTTCCCTTCCTGCGCAGTCTTCTGGATCTGGTCGAAAATGCTTTGCTGCTGTCCATTATTTTCCAGTTCCCGGTAGAGAACCCGGGTCTGGTCACCACCGCAAGTTCTGTGACTATGGCCAAATGGATCATCTATTATCTGGTGATGGCAGTACTGTTCAGCCTGGGTTTCTACCTGACCTCCAAATCCCTGCCAAAAGGGAAATTATCTCCGAAAGTGAGCTGACAAAATGAATACTATTGGCCTCTTCTACTTCTCCGGTACCGGCAATACCCGCATAGTGGCGGAACTTGTGCGTGACGCGTTCACCCGAAAAGGCTATCAGGTTGACCTGACCCATATGGAAGATGTGATCAACGGGCTGGCAAGCTTCGATC